>DASUXN010000169.1:0-5715 GCA_036377875.1 Acidimicrobiales bacterium | reverse complement strand
ATCACCTGCTCGTTGGGATCGGCGCAGGCGGTGGACACGGCGTCGTTGTTGGCGTCGCCCGAGTAGCTGGCGACCCACTGATACGTGCCGGCGGAGACCGTCTGGTACGAATCCGAGTTGTAGGTGCCGTTACCGGCCACGGGCTTGGTGGACGTGAAGATGGGGGGGCCCGCGCAGGTCGCGTCGTCGGGCCCGTAGAGCCTGAAGGTGATGGTGCCGGTGGGGTTGTCGCCCAGCCCCAGGCTGGCGACGTCGAAGATGTTGGCGCCCACCGGGGCGTTGGGTGAGGCGGTCGTGCTCAGCACCGGTGTCGCCGCTCGCGCCGGTCCGCCGAGGAACACCACCAGCGTCAACGCGACGCACCCCAGCGCCACCAGCCTCGAGGGACGGCCTCCACTACGGCCCTGTCTGCCCAGGGGATTTCCCGCTCTCAACGTCCCCCCTGTCCCAAGCCTCGACCCGCCCCCGTCGTCCTGCGGGACTCTACCTCACCGCCCCTTCGGCGGACCGGAACCGAGTCGGAACAGAGGGACAGGCTGCGGGGTCGGCCTGGGTAGGCTGCCCCCCATCGCTCCTCGGCCTCAGCGGGAAACGGTGCGGCGCCTTCTCGTCCTTCTGTTCCTGGCGTGGGTCGGCACGGGCTGCTCGAACCGCTTCGGCGCGCCCGACCCGGCCACCAGCCAGGGGGACAAGGTCCTCGACTTGTGGCGCGTCCTCTTCTGGGCGGCGGTGGGCGTGGGCGGCCTGGTCATCGCCCTCATCGCCTGGTCGCTCGTCCGCTATCGCGTCCGGGAGGGCAGGGACCCGGCCACGTTCTTCGAGAACGTCCGCCTCGAGGTCTTCTACACGTCGGTTCCGCTCGTCATCGTCGCCGTGCTGTTCGGCGTGACCATGTTCACCCAGCGCGACGTCAACCGCCTGGCCGCCGAGCCCGAGTTGCGCATCGAGGTCACCGGCTTCCAATGGGGATGGCGGTTCCGCTACCTGACCGAGGGGATCACCGTCGTGGGAACGTCGATCGACAAGCCCACGCTGGTGCTGCCGGTGGACGCCACCGCGCGCCTCACCCTCCTTTCCCCCGACGTCGTCCACTCGTTCTGGGTGCCGCAGTTCCTCGTGAAGCGGGACCTCATCCCCAACCAGCCCAACCGCATCGACGTGACCCCAGACCGGGTCGGGTCGTACGGAGGCGTGTGCGCCGAGTTCTGCGGGCTCCAACACACCAACATGACGTTCACCGTCGACGTCGTCGAGCCGCAGCAGTTCCAGGCCTTCGTGGCCGAGCAGCAGCAACAGCAGCAACAGACGGGGCCCACACCGCCCGGGATGCAGGGCGGGGCCAACGACCCCGGCGGGCAGGCTCAGCCCGCCGGCGTCGACCACGGCGTTCAGGCCACGCAGGCCGGCCCCGGCGGGCAGGCTCAGCCTGCCGGCGTCGACCATGGCGTTCAGGCCACGCAGGCCGGCCACGGCGTTCAGGCCACGCAGGCCGGCCACGGCGTTCAGGCACAGGCGCTCACGGGGCGGCATGACGGGGTGACCGTCGGGTGACCGTCCTCGAGGAGGTGGTCGAGCCGGAATCGCCCGAGCCCGCGCCCCGCCCCCATCCCACCGGGGTCATGGCGTGGGTGACGACGGTCGACCACAAGAAAATCGGCATCCTCTACATGGCCACCGCCTTCGCCTTCTTCCTCGTGGGCGGCGTGCTGGCCCTGCTGATCCGCACCGAGCTGGCCCGACCCGGCCTGCAGGTGGTGGACGAGGGCACGTACAACCAGCTGTTCACCATGCACGGCTCGGTGATGATGTTCCTGTTCGCCGTGCCCATGGCCGCGGGGCTGGCCAACTACCTGGTGCCCCTGCAGGTGGGCGCCCCCGACATGGCCTTCCCCCGCCTCAACGCCCTGTCCTACTGGCTCTTCCTGGGCGGCGGGCTCACCATGCTGTCGGGCTTCCTCACGTCGCGCGGCGCGGCCGCCTTCGGGTGGACGGCCTACACGCCGCTGTCCGACGCGGTGCACTCCCCCGGCGCGGGCGCCGACCTGTGGATCGCGGCGGTGATCATCACCGGCGTCTCCAGCGTGCTCACCGCGGTGAACGTCATCACCACCGTCATATCCCTGCGGGCGCCAGGGATGACCATGTTCCGCATGCCGATCCTCACCTGGAACCTGCTGATCGTCAGCTTCATGATCCTGCTGGCGTTTCCGGTGCTGACCTCGGCCCTGGCCCTCCTCTACGCCGACCGCCACTTCGGCGCCCACTTCTTCGACACCATGGACGGGGGCGTGCCGGTGGTGTGGCAGCACCTGTTCTGGTTCTTCGGCCACCCCGAGGTCTACATCGTGGCCCTGCCCTTCTTCGGGGTGGTGACCGAGATAATCCCCGTCTTCAGCCGCAAGCGGGTGTTCGGCTACCGGGGCTTCGTGCTGGCCACGCTGGCCATCGCCGCCCTGTCGACGGCGGTGTGGGCCCACCACATGTTCACCACCGGGGCGGTGAGCCTCCCCTTCTTCTCGGCCATGACGTATCTCATCGCCGTGCCCACGGGCGTGAAGTTCTTCAACTGGATCGCCACCATGTGGCGGGGCAGCGTGACCCTCAAGACGCCCATGCTGTTCTGCATCGGCTTCCTGCTCGTGTTCCTCATCGGCGGGCTGACGGGGCCTATGCTCGCCTCTCCCCCGTTCGACTTCCACGTCCACGACACCTACTTCGTGGTCGCCCACATGCACTACGTCCTGTTCGGGTCGGTGGTGTTCGGCCTGTTCGCCGGCCTGTACTTCTGGTGGCCGAAGTTCTTCGGATGGACGCTGCGGGAGGGCCTGGGCAAGGCCCACTTCTGGCTGCTGTTCGTAGGGTTCAACCTCGCCTTCTGGCCCCAGCACCTGATAGGACTGCGGGGGATGCCCCGGCGGGTGGCCGACTACGCCCGCGGCGACGGGCTCCCCTATCTCAACCTGCTGTCGACGATCGGGGCGTTCGTGGCCGCCCTGGCCGTGGTGGTGTTCCTCTGGAACCTGTGGGTCTCGGGCCGACGGCGGGTCGCCGCCGGCGACGACCCGTGGGGCGCCTACTCGTTGGAGTGGGCCACGTCGTCCCCTCCGCCCGAGCACAACTTCGAGCGTCTCCCGCCCATTCGCTCGGAGCGGCCGACGTTCGACGCCAAGGCGGAAGCGGGAGCGGGTCGCCGGTGAAGGTCGAGTGGCGGCTGTTCGCGGGGGCCGGCATCTTCTTCGCCCTCACCGGGACGATCTACTGGTTCGTCAGCTACGAGCACGCCGGCTCGGTGATGCTCGCCCTGGCCGTGGCGTCGGTGCTGATGGTGGCGGGCTGGCTGTTCCTCCAGTCCCGCAAGCTGGGCGGGCCCCGCCCCGAGGACCGGGTCGACGCCGAGCCGAGCGACGGGGCCGGCGACCTCGGCTACTTCCCGAGCTCGAGCATCTGGCCCTTCGTGGTGGCGTGGGCGGGGGTTGTCATCGGCAACGCCTTCGTGTTCGGGCCGTGGCTGGGCCTGGCCGGAGGCCTGCTCCTCCTGGTCGGCATCATCGGCTACGCGGTCGAGGCCAACCGCAAGGGCTGAGCCCGCAGCGCGGATTTTCTTGGGTAGGCCGTATCCCCCCGGGCGGCTACGGCGATGACGGGGGTGAGACTCCTCGATCCCGAGGGCTCCACCGAAAAGGCGACCTGCCGGTGACGGCAGCGAGCAACGTCACCGGGCCTGCGAGCGCAGGAAGCCGGACTACCGAAGTGGAGGAGCTACACCATGATCACCGCACTCCTGGGCGCCCTGGCCAGCAAGCTGGCCGCCATGGGCGTGGCCGCCAAGGCCGGCATCGGCCTCGGTATCGCCGCCACCGCCACCGCCGGCGTGGCCGTCGTGCTGCCGCCCGCCGTCGACGACGCCATCAACTCCGGCCCCAGCGCCGAGGTCACCGTCTCGGCCGAGGTGCCGGCGCCCGTCCTGCCGTCGCTGCCGGTGGACGTCACCCTGCCGGCCGGAGCCGACTTCGGCATCCAGGTCGCAACCGACGCCGCCAACCTCGCCGCCGGGGGCGGCGCCGGATCGGGCGGGGCGCAGTTCGGCCTCGACGTTGCCGGTCGCACGCCGGCTGCGGGCAACGTGCCCACGTCCGTGCCCGCCGGCCCGCCTGCCAGCGTCCCCGCATCACAGGGCCAGGGCCAGCCTGACGCCACCGGCCTCGACCGGGCCCGCCAGACCCCGGCCGGCCAGCACATCCCCGAGTTCGTCCCCGGCCCGCCCGCCGGGACGCCCGCCGGTCCTCCGGCCGGGACGCCTGGGGGTGGCGCCACCGCCGGTGCGGGCGCCGACGTCGGGCTCGGGATCGCCGGGCAGACTCCTGCCGCCGGCAGGATCCCCTCGTTCGTAAAGTAACGGGAAGGACCGACAACCGCTGCGAGCCTCGCCGGAAGGCGGGGCTCGAGCGCGTCAGGCCTATGCACCCGGGGACAAGGTGCCGATACCTACTTCGATGAGCTCCCAGCGCGCGCCCCGGATCGGGCGGGACTTCCCCCGCGTGCTGGCCGGCGCCCGGTCCGGCGACGGGACCGCCTTCGAGCGCCTCTACCTGGCGTTCGCCCCGTCGGTCGCCGGCTACCTGCGGCTCCAGGGCGTCGAGGACCCCGACGGCCTCACCAACGAGGTCTTCCTCTCCGTCTTCGGCCGCCTGCGCGAGTTCGCCGGTGACGAGGACGGCTTCCGGTCGTGGCTGTTCACCATCGCCTACCGCCGGGTCGTGGACGACCGGAGGCGGCGGTCCCGCCGGCCCGTGGGTGCCGACGGGGTGGCGCCCGAACAGGCCGGCGCCGATCGGCCCGGCGGCGACGCCGAGGCCGACGCCCTGCACCACCTCGGCACCGATTGGGTCTGCGAGCTGGCCGCCGGGCTCTCCCCCGACCAGAGGGACGTCCTCCTGCTGCGCATGGTCGTGGGGATGACCGTGGAGGAGGTGGCCGAGACCCTGGGGAAGGCCCCCACGGCGGTCAAGGCCCTGCAACGGCGGGCGGTGGGCGCCCTACGCCGCCGCTTCGAGCGGGAGGGGGTATCGCGATGAGCCGGTTTGACGATGACAGCGATGAGATGGGCACCACCGACATCCTGAGCGAGGACGTGATCGAGGCCTTCCTGACCGGCCGCCCGCACCCGGGCTGGCAGCAGGACGAGGCCCTCGCCGCCGTCGACGAGGGCGTGGCCGAGCTCCTCGGCCGCCCCGCTCCGGCGGTCGGGCCCGCCCTGTCCCGGCTGATGCACCCCACGCCCCGCCCTGCGCCCGTTCCCACCTCGACGCCGCCCGCGGCCGCCGCCCCCACCGCCTTCCCCTTCTCGGCCCCCCGACGGGAACGCCGCCGTCCCCGGCGGGTGCTGGCCGGGGTTGCCGCCGGCGTGGCCGTGGCCGCCACGGCCCTGCCCGTGGCCGCGGCCACCCACGTCCTTCCCGAGCCCGCCCACCGGGCCGTGGTACAGGTGCTGGAGGTCGTGACTCCCTTCCACTTCGGGCCCGGGCCCGACGCCCGCCCTCCGACCACGGCGCCCCCCACGACGGCTTCGACGAGGCCGCCCGTCGTCGAGAACGGGCCGCCGATGTCGGCGCCCGCGGGCGGGCCGGTGGCCGGCGTGCCCGGCGGGCCGCCCACGTCGCTGCCGGCAGGCCCGCCGTCGTCCGTTCCCGCCGGCGTCACGCCCGGACCGCCCGG
>DASUXN010000168.1:0-2715 GCA_036377875.1 Acidimicrobiales bacterium | reverse complement strand
GGTGCCCGACAGGCCCACGTAGTTGAGGCCGCGCTCGCGGGCCCGTCGCTCCCGCTCGTCGTGCCACTCGGCGGTGGCCCACGCCTCCCACTCGGGGTGGCGGAAGCGGGCGCTGTCGTCCAGGCTGACCTTGGCGTCGAGGGCGACGAGGCGGCGCTCGCCGGTGACGATCAGGGGGTTGACCTCGACAAGCTCGGCGTCGCCCTCGGTGAAGGCGCGGAACAGGTCGACGAGCATGCCCGCAGCCTGGTCGAGGACGTCGAGGGCCAGTCCGGCGTCCTCCGCCAGGCGGCGGGCGGCGTCGGTGGTCAGTCCCTCCCCGGGACTGATGGGGAGACGGCTGATCGCCTCCGGATCGGTGGCCGCCACCTCCTCGATGTCCACCCCGCCTCTGGCCGACACCATGCCCAGGTACCGGCGGTTGGCCCGGTCGACGGTGAACGAGGCGTAGTACTCCTCGGCCACGTCAGCCGCCCCTTCCAGCCACAGCCGGCGGACAACGTGGCCCCGGATGTCGAGGCCGAGGATGGCCTCGGCCGCGGCCCGCACCTCGCTCGAGTCGTGGGCGAGGCGGATGCCGCCCGCCTTGCCCCTGCCCCCCACCCGCACCTGGGCCTTGACCGCCACCGGGTAGCCCAGCGACTCGGCGGCCGACACCGCGTGGTCGGGTTCGTCGGCCACCGCCCCGTGGGGCACGGTCACGCCCAACCGGCTGAGGAACTGCTTGCCCTGGTACTCGAACAGGTCCATCAGGCCCTGGCCTTCTCCCGCGCGTCGAGCGCCTCCTCCAGCCACGACGTGATGCTGGTCAGGCTGGCCCCGGGTGTGAACAGGGCGGCCACGCCGAGGCCCTCGAGGGTCGCGGCATCGTGAGCGGGGATGATGCCGCCGCCGAAGACGAGCACGTCGCCCGCTCCCTCCTTGCGCAGCAGGTCGAGGACACGGGGGAACAGCGTCATGTGGGCGCCCGACAGAAGGGACAGGCCGACGGCGTCGGCGTCCTCCTGCACGACGGTGGCAGCTATCTGCTCGGGCGTCTGGTGGAGGCCGGTGTAGATGACCTCGAAGCCGCTGTCCCGCAAGGCCCGGGCCACGACCTTGGCCCCCCGGTCGTGCCCGTCGAGCCCGGGCTTGGCGACCACGACCCGGTACCGTCGCTGCATCCGCGCATACTAAGCGGGTGCCTCGTCATCCCAGCGCCCCGCGACGGCCGCCCACCAAGAGGGCCCTGCTCGTCATGGGACTGGGCGGGGTGGCGGCCGGCGCGCTGATCTTCGTCCTGGTGCTCAATCTCACCCGGTCCCGGTCGGTCGAGCAGTCGAGCGACGCCCGGTTTCGCGTCGGGTCCGCCGAACGGCTCGCCCCCGACGTCGCCCGTGACGGCCCGCTCCTGTTCCAGGACCTGCGGAGCGGATCGCGCGACATCTACGTCCAGCACGTCGGGGGCGAGGACTGGCGCGCCTTCGACGCCCATGCGCCGGGTGCGCCCCGCCGGTGCGTGCTGACCTGGCGCCAGCAGGACCGCCTGTTCGTCGACCCCTGCGACGGCCGGACGTTCCCGGCCGACGGGACGGGACTGACCGCTTACCCGACGGAGGTCGACGAGGACGGCCGGATCTTCGTCGACCTCACGCCCGGCTGACCAGGCCCGTCGCCCGTCAGATGGTCAGAGCAGGCCCGATGTCGAACGAGTAGATCGAGTAGTTCGGGTTCTGGTTGAACTGCTGGGGGATTCCGGCGGCCGTGGCCTCGCGCAGGGCGGGCAGCGACTTCCTCGCGGCCGGCTCCTGCCAGGCCTGGAGGAGGGCACCGGTGAAGGCTCCGTTCTTCTGCCCGTCCCGGCTGAACTCCGAGTCCTGGCAGCCGGACAGGAGCACGACGGTGGCGCCCAGCGACGTCAGCCGCTTCGACGGGATGGCCTTCTGGATCGACCCGTACAGGTCGGCGTTTGCCTCCTCGGTGGCCTCGGCCACGTCGATCGGTAGCTGCTTGGGGACGCTGAACTCGTCGAGGGCGTCACTCGGCCTAGGCCGGGCCCGAGTGACGGTGCCGCTGTGACAGCTGTCGGAGAAGACCACGATGCGCACGCCGGGCTTGAACTCCGAGAACAGGGCGAACAGCTCGTCGTCGAGCAGCTCCCGGTCGAACAGGCACCACGTCTCGTCGAGGGCGTCCGTCTCGGGGTCGTCGTCGGGATTGCTATTGCTGACCTGGCCGCCGTGGCCTGAATAGGTGAGCCAGAAGATGTCGCCCGAGTCCAGCTCCTTGGCGATTGCCTTCACCTCGTCGATCACGTCGTCGGCCTTGGCGTCGGCCGTCAGGAGAGGGCCCCTCACCTCGAAGCCCTGCTCCCGGGCCAGCCGCTCCATGTCGCGTGCATCGTTCTCGCACGCCCTCAACTCACCCCGCCACGGATTGCCGTTGCCGTCCCGGTAGTGGTTGGGGTCAACCTCGTTGAGCCCCACGTGCAGCGAGATCCCTCGTGCCATGTCTCCGCCCTCCTTCTCGCTCCGTCATGCGAGAGCAAGAGCATCGCAGATGGCCGGCCGCTATGGACGGCGGTTAGCGCAGGCCGCGCCCGATCCGGGCTGCCCAGGCCCAAATCCGGCTCAGTTGCCGGATCGAAGGGGCATCCCACTCCCGGGGTCGATCACCGGTCGTGAGGTTCACCGGCTCGATCCCGGCCGCGTGAGCCAGCTCCCGCCGGTGCCGGAG
>DASUXN010000167.1:0-6545 GCA_036377875.1 Acidimicrobiales bacterium | reverse complement strand
CCAAGTACTTCGCCGCCCGGGTCGTCCCCGCCCTGCTCGAGTCGTGGGAACCGAGCTGGAACGTGGCACCGACCCAAACGCTGGTGGGTCTGGTCGAGACGGCGGCGGGCGAGCGGGTGCTGCAGGCCTTCAAGTGGGGCTTTCGCGACCGGTTGTTCAACGCCCGGTCGGAGACGGTGGCCGTGAGCGCCGCCTTCCGGGAGGCGGTCCGCACCCACCGCATAGCCGTGCCCGTCGACGGGTTCTTCGAGTGGGAGGGAGAGGGCCGCCGGCGCCGGCCCCGGTTCTTCACCCGGGCGGACGGGGACCCGCTCGTGCTCGCCGGGCTGTGGGAGAAGGGCGAGGGTGGGCTCGCGTGCACGATCCTCACCACCGCCTCGGGGCCGGACGTGGCCGCCGTCCACGATCGCGAACCGGTCGTGTTGGAGCCGGCCGAGCTCGCCCGCTGGCTGCATCCCCACCCCCTCCGCCAGTCCGAGATCGACGCCCTGTGCCGTCACACCGACGCCGGGACGCTGACGTCACATCTCGTCGACCGCGGCGTGGGCGACGTCCGCAACGACAGCCCCGACCTGATCCGGCCGGTGGCGGCCGACGCCGATCCCCCCGAACCCGAGCCCCTGACGCTGTTCGGCTGACCCACCGCTCAGCGCGGTAAGTCATCGGAGTGGATTCAAGTCGCGAACAAAGTCGGACCACGTGGTGCTGTACCCGTCGGCATTGGCACGAACCAGACGATCAACAAGATCCTGTCGGGCAGGAAGCAACTCCCTCACCAGGAATACATACTCGATCTTGAACTCACCGGTACGCTCGCCGGAGCACGCGGCGCGAACGTGAGGATATTCAAGGGGCTTCTTCAGGTACTCTTCGAGGACCTCGAACAGCCCCTTTCGTTCTTCCTGGCAGATGTTTGCTGCGAAGAGCGGAAACAGAGTGTCAACCGCCCTGGTGTAGCTTTGCCATGCTTCGGGAAGGTCGGAGTCTCGGAAATACCCCTGCAGGCGCGACCCGATGCTTCCTGCTCCGACCGACCACTTCGAGAGGGTGTCGTTGAGAAGTCTCTGCTCGGCGCCCTCTTCGCTGGCTCTGGAAGTCGCTTGCTGCTGTCTCAGGAACCCCAAGTCCGCCTGACCATCGTCAAGTTGACGCTGGTAGCTTTCCCGTATTCGTGTCTCGGGCAACGAACCGAATCCGATGCGCTCGAGGGTGGTCAGGGTATCGGTGACAAGCTGGGCGAGTTCAGCGACGATGTCACTCTTGAACTCGAGTTCCTTGGACCTGTCCGCCCACTGCCGGGTGATGGCCGGTATGGCGATGGTGGTGAGAAAGACGCCGACGATCACCGCTCCCAGTCGTTGGTAACGCTTCGGGGCAGCCTCAACCGGCTGAGACACGAGACCGCGCTCCTTTCGGACGAGTGGCTGGCGGGCATGGTCGATGCCAAATCGCGAGCGGTGCTCGCTACCGCCTATAGGTGAAACGGCGCGATGAGGCCGCGCCCGACCAGCACGGCGTTGAAATCGTCGAGCGCGGTCATCGTCTCGCCCGCCCGACCGGACAGGTCGAACATGAGCTCGTCGTGGGTCAACCAGCCCTCGACCATGGCGACAAGGGTCCGGTACCACTCGTCGCTCACCGCCACCAGGCTGCGCTCGAGATCGGTGGTCGCCTCGGTGCGCTTCGCCCGCAGGTGATGTTCGGGGCCCGGGAGCCTGATCGGGGCGACCAGCTGCTCGACGCGGTCGGCGTGGTTGGCGGCAATCGCCAGGGCACCCTCCAGTCGCTGCATCAGCTCGGAATCGAGCGGGGGGTCCACCCCGGGCAGGGCGGTGGCGAGGGCGGTGAAACGGGCGTCGACCGTCTCGGCCACGGCACGCTGGCGGGCCTCGAAGGTGGCGAACTCGGCGGCAGACACCGAACAGAGAGGGATGACCGGTCCCGACAGTGGCTGCACGTGCGTCGCCCGTCCCAGCTGGGGTCGCCCGCCGACCATCAACTGTCCCTCGTAGAGGGACTTCAGGTGGCGCATGTCGTTGATGGCGATGGACCGGGCCTGGCCGGCCGCCTCCCGCCCCTCCGGCGACGCCGGCCCCAGCGGGGTGACGACGTCGTCGCGATGGGTGCCCAGGGCGTAGGAGATCTGGAGGTTGTCGACGATCAGGGCGTGCTCGATGGCCACGATGGCCGTCAGCTCGTCGATCAGCTGCTGGCGGTTCACGATCGCCGGCTGCGGGGGTCGAGGAAGTCGCGTAGGCCGTCGCCCAGGAGATTGAAGGCGAGGACCATCACGAAGATGACGGCGCCCGGATAGATCATCATGGCCGGCGCCCGGCTCAGGTACGTCCGTCCCTCGGACAGCATCGCGCCCCACTCGGCGGCGGGCGGCTGGACGCCCAGGCCGAGGAAGGACAGGCCGGAGATGGCCAGCAGGATGATGCCGAGCTCGAGGGTGGTCATGACCACGACGGGGCCGACGATGTTCGGCAGGAGGTGGCGGCGGAAGATGCGGGCCGTGGAACAGCCGGACGAGCGGGCCGCCTCTACGTAGGGCTTCGATCGTTCCGCCAGAACCGCCCCCCGCACGATGCGAGCGTAGTTGGCCCATGAGCTGATCACGATGGCGATGAGCACGTTGCGCAGCCCCGTACCCAGGATGGCGGTGATGGCCAGCGGCAGCAGCAGGGGCGGCAGGGCCTGCATGAGGTCGATGATCCGGCTGATGAGCCCGTCCACGAACCCTCCCCACCAGCCCGCCAGCATGCCCAGCAGGAGGCCGATGGACCCGATGCCGACCGTCGCCAGCAGCGTCGCCCCCACCGAGAGCCGGGCGCCCCAGATCAGGCGGGAAAGCATGTCGCGCCCGAGGTGGTCGGTTCCCAGCAGGTGGTCGGACGAGCGGGGGGCGAACTTGTCGGCCACGTCGACCGCGTCGGGGTCGTGAGGGCTGATCCACGGCGCCAGCAGGGCCACGAGCACCACGGCCACGACGAGCACGAGGCCCACCACCGCGGCCCGGTCCCGGAGCAGCCGACGGAGGATGCGGGGCCTGGTACCGGCGCCCGCCTCGGGAACGAGCGCCTCGACCTGCGTGGGGGTGATGACCGTCGTCACGCCGCCACCGCCTTGGTGCCGACCCGCACCCGCGCGTCGATGAGCGTGTACGAGAGGTCGACAAGGAGGTTGATCACCGCCACCGTCACCCCCGCGAACAGGACCATGCCCTGGATCATGGGGAAGTCCCGTTCGGTCACCGCGTCGAGGGTGAGCTTGCCGAGCCCCGGCCACACGAAGATCGTCTCGACGATCACCGCTCCGGCCACGAGGTGGGCCAGGCGGGTGCCGAAGTCGGTGGCGACGGGAATGAGGGCGTTGCGAAGGGCGTGGCGGGCCACTACGAGCCGGGCGGGCAGCCCTTTGGCCCGGGCCGTGCGCACGTAGTCGTCGCCCAGGGCCTCGAGCATGGTGGAACGGGTGAAGCGAGCGAGCACGGCGGCCGGGCCCAGGGCCAGGGTGACCGTCGGCAGGAAGTAGCTGTCGATGCCGCCCCGGCCGGCCACGGGCACGAGCGACAGGTGGACGGCGAAGAACAGGATCAGCAGCAGGGCCAGCCAGAAGCTGGGGAGCGACGCTCCCGCCAGCGATGCGACCCGCATGACGTGGTCGGGCAGCCGTCCCCGGTAGAGGGCCGACACCACGCCGGCGGGGACGGCGATCATCAGTGCCAGCAGGGCGGCGGGAATGGCCAGCTGGAGGGTGTAGGGGATGCGGTGGCCGATCTCGGTCGCCACCGGACGCCGGGTGGCGTAGGAGACGCCCAGGTCGCCCCGCAGGGCATCGCCCAGCCAGTCGACGTACTGGGTCACCAGGGGCCGGTCGAGCCCGAGCTCCTCCCGGACGCGTTCGACCTCGGCCGCCGGCGCGGGCTGGTTGAGGACGCGGGTCAGGTACTGGTAGGCCGGGTCCCCGGGCGCCAGGTTGGCCAGGCCGAAGGCCAGGAAGGAGAGCCCCAGCAACGTCGGGACCATGAGCACGACGCGCCGAAGCGCGTAACCGCTCATCGCCTGGGCCCCGTTCCGGGCCGGCCGGGCGTCACCCGCCGGTGACGCCTACCGGCCTGCGTGGCCCGAACGCCGTGATGCGGAGTAGGCGTCACCCGCCGGTGACGCCTACTCCGAGCCAGCTCACGTTGAGGAACGAGGGGTGGGGGACGAAGCCGGTGACCGAGGACTTCATCCCGTAGATACGGAAGACGCCGTTGAGGGGCATCACCGTCGTCTGCTCGGTGATGGCCTCGTTCATGGCGGTGGCGACGATCTGCTGGAGCCGGGCGTGGTCGGGCTCGGTGAGGGCCGGCTCGATCAGCTGGTTGAAGCGGGGCCCCGGCGCCGAGATGCCCTGGTACACGCCCGTTCCGCTCGACCCTGCCCCGGTGTAGAGAAGGAGCACAGGCAGGAACCCGACGTTGGCGTCGTTCTGGTTGCCGTCCTCGATGAAGAGGTCACCCTGCTTGCGGCCCATGAGGTCCTGGAACGAGGCCGAGTCGGGCCGTTCCACGATCTCCAGCTCGATGCCGAGGTTCTTCAGTTCGGCCTGGAGGAAGGTGGGGCTGGGGCGGATGACCTCGGCCGAAGGGAAGCCGGACACCAGCTCCAGCTTGAGCCGGCGACCGTCCTTCACCCGGATCCCGTCCGAGCCCGCTCGCCAGCCGGCGTTGTCGAGCAACCGGCGGGCCTCGTTGAGGTTGTAGGTGTGCCCCTTGACGACGCTGGCGGCGGCGCCCAGGGCGGCGGGCGGGACGAAGGTCTGGTCGGTGGTCGCCAACCCGCTCAACACCCCGTCCACGTGCTTCTTGCGGTCGATGCCCATGGCGATGGCCTTGCGGACGTTGACGTCGCGCAGGATGTCGTAGGGCTCGTCGCCGTAGGAGTTCATAAAGATGGCCCGGTAGGCGCCCACCGTGCTCTTGGCGATGGTGAAGCCCCGGCTCTCGAGGCCGGCCACGTCGTCGCGAGGGATCTCGTAGGCCAGGTCGATGTCGCCGGCCTGGAGGGCCAGCAGACGGGCGTTGCGGTCGGGGAAGAAGCGGAACGTCAGGCGCCTCAGCAGGGCCTTCTCGCCCCAGTAGTCCTCGTTGCGCTCGACCGTTATCCGCTCCTTGGGGCGGTAGTCGACGAAGCGGAAGGGGCCGGTGCCGACCGGCTTGGTGCCATGGTCGGAGCCGGGAGCGATGGCGCCGTTCTGGGGGTGGACGAGCTGCTCGACGACGCGGAGGTTGGGGACGGAGGCGGTGTAGTCGATCGTGTAGTCGTCGACCACCACCGCCGACTGCGGTGTGGCCCTGATCGTTCCCCCGTTGCGCTTGGCCGCCACTCGATCGAACAGCCCCGTCTTGATCGTCTGGGCGTTCACGGCCTGGCCGTCGTGGAACCGCACGCCCCGGCGGAGGTGGAAGCGCCACGTGTTGGGCGCCCGGAACTCCCAGCTCTCGGCCAGGCGGGGCACGACCTCGTAGCGGTCGTTCAGGTACACCAGCGTCTCGACGACGTTGGTGTTGGCCGGGTACGCGCCGAGGTTGGCGTCGGGCCCTTCCAGGATGTACTGGTCCTCGGTGAAGCCGATGCGCAGCTCGGCATCGAGGTTGAGCCGGGCCGAGGAGTTCTCGACGTCGTCGTTGGGGTCGTCGCTCCCCCCGCCACAGGCGGTGGCGACGAGGGCGAGGACCAGGGCGGCGATCAGGCGGCGGGCGGCGGGGCGCACGGGCGCTCCTTTCATCAGGTGCTGAGCAGGGCCCGTTCGGGGCGGTAGACCGTCTCCGGCGGCGGTGCGGGCAGATGCTGGGCGCCGGAGGCGAACTCGAGGGTCGCGGCCCAGGTGGCGGCGTCCATCGAGCCGAGGGGCGCTTCGGTGAAGATGTTGGGAACCGCCAGCTCCCAGCCCTCGAGCGCCTCGCCGGGGTCGACGTCGGGGTAGCGGCGCAGGAGGGCGTCCAGGCCCGCCTCGGCGTCGGCGCGGGTGGCCTCCAGGGCGGCGGCGATGGCGTCGCCCACCCGCTCGACCAGGTCGGCAGGGAGCCGGTCGGCAGCTACCAGCCCGCTGGAGTAGAGGGGCAGCCCGAAGGGGACGCCGCGGACCTCCACGCCCGCCTGGCGTCGGGTGCGGGGGATGAGGTCGATGTAGTCGGCCACGGCGTCGACCTCACCGCGGCCCAAGGCGGCCGGGGCTTTGCCGTAGTCGACCGGCACGAGCTCGGCGGGGGCCAGGCCCAGCCAGCGCAGGGCGGCCTGGTAGTCGGCTACCAGCTTGCTGTCGGCCGGTCCACCCAGCCGGGCGCCGGCCAGGTCGGCGGGTGTCCTGAACCGTGAGTCGGCGGCGACGATGCCGGCCATGGGGTTTCGCTGCACCACCACCGACGTGTAGCGGGCGGGCAGTTCGCCCCACAGCGACCGCGCCTTGAGATAGTGGTTCACGCTGGTCAGGCAGAAGTCGGCGCCGCCCTCGGCGACCCGGCGAACGTTCTCCGGGCCTGGCGCGGGCTCCATCAG
>DASUXN010000166.1:0-2146 GCA_036377875.1 Acidimicrobiales bacterium | reverse complement strand
CGGCCACGACCGCCACCAGCGTCGCGGGCACGGCCCGCCCGTGACCGCCCCCACCCGCACCGGCCGCCGCAGCGCGCCACGTCGGTCCGGCACCGCCAGTGACGAGCAGTTCCTGCGGGCCCTGTCCCGCACGACGACGCGCCCGCCCGCGCCCGTCCGCACCGCCACGGTCACGCGCCCGGCCCGTCCCTCGCGCGTCACCGTCACCGCCCCCTCCCGCACGAGTGCCCGCCGCCCGGTGCGGAAGACCCCTTCGGTTCGCCCGGCGAGTCCCCCCCGCCGGGCGAGCCGGAGACCCGTCCGGAGAACGAGCGTCGGCGGCCACGACGTCCGGGGGCGGCTGTTCGCCCTGCTCGTGGTGCTTATCGTCGGCTTCGGGGCGATCGTCGTCCGGCTCGTCGACGTGCAGGCCGTCTCCGCCAGCCGCTACGCCGTCCTGGGCCAGGACCAGCGCCTGCACGCCATCGTGCTGCCCGCCCAGCGGGGCTCGATCCTGGACCGCAACGGGGCCGAGCTGGCGGTGAGCATCCCCCGCCCGACCGTCTTCGCCGACCCCCAGATGGTCACCGACCCGGCCGGTGCGGCCCGCGCCCTCAGCCCCGTGCTGAGGATGCCCGAGGCCGAGCTGCGGGCCCTGCTCACCAGCAGCGGCAACTTCGTCTACCTGTCCCGGCGCGTGGACGAGTCGGTGGCGGCCAAGGTCGAGGAGCTGGCCGTCGACGGTGTCGGCCTGCAGGACGAGCCCACCCGGGTCCAGCCCGCGGGGTCGATCGCCACGCCCCTTCTCGGAGAGGTCGGCCTCGACGACGACGGGCTGTCGGGCCTCGAGCGCCAGTACGAGGAGGTGTTGGCGGGCAAGCCCGGCCAGAAGCTGGTCGAGAGGGACCCCAGCGGGCGGGACATCGCCGGCGGCGTCCGTCAGAGCACTGCCCCCGTCCGGGGCGAGGACGTGGTGCTGACCATCGACCGTGACCTCCAGTTCTTCACCGAGGAGGCCCTGGCCCGGCAGATCGTCACGACCCGCTCGAAGTCGGGCATCGCCGTCGTGATGGACCCCCGGACCGGCGAGATCCTGGCCCTGGCCAGCATGATGGCCGGGTCGAAGGGTCAACCGCCCCAACCGGCGGGCTACAACAAGGCCCTCATCGACGTCTACGAACCCGGCTCGATCAACAAGCTCGTCACCTTCGCCGGCGCCCTCGAGGAAGAGGCGATCAGCCCTGACGACCGCTTCTCGGTGCCCGACTCGATCACGGTGGGCGGCACCCAGTTCCAGGACGCCGAGAGCCACCCCCCGGGGTGGTGGACCCCGACCGACATCCTCGCCCACTCGTCCAACTCGGGCGCCATCCTCGTCGCCCAGCAGCTCGGCAAGTCGGGCCTCAACAAGTACCTGGAGGCCTTCGGCATGGAGGACGACACCGGCCTGGACTTCCCCGGCGAGGCGGCCGGCATCCTGCCCGACGTCGACGACTGGTCGGGCACGAGCCTGCCCACCCTGGCCATCGGCTACGGCCTGGCCGTCACGCCCGTGCAGATGCTCACCGCCTACAACACCATCGCCAACGGCGGGGTGAGGGTCGATCCCACGCTGGTGAAGGCCCGCATCGGTTCCGGGGGCAAGGCGCGCCCGGCCAAGGAACCCGACCGGCGCCGGGTGGTCTCGGAGGAGACGGCCTCGGCCCTCACGGGCATGCTGGCCGAGGCGGTCCGCAGCGGGACGGGCGCGACGGCGGCCATCGAGGGCTACACGGTGGCGGGCAAGACGGGCACGGCCCGCAAGACGGCCGACGACGGCTCGCTCGGCTACCGCGACGGCGCCTACGTGGCCAGCTTCGCCGGCTTCTTCCCCGCCGAGGCGCCCCGCCTGTCCGCCATCGTCGTGCTCGACGAGCCCGAGCCCTACACCGGCGCCCTCGCCTCCGGCCCGGTGTTCGCCGAGCTGGCCAACTACGCCGTCCGCCACTTCCAGGTCCCGCCCCGAGCGGGCGCGGCCGCCAGCGCGGCTGGGCCGGCGACGGCCGCGGCTACGCTCAGCCGGTCATCGGCGACGAGGCCCTGAGCCACATGCGGTCCGCCCTGGCGTCTTCTCGCCACCGCTCGACCGCCGGAATCGGGAGCCCGGTGCCGCTGGAGCGCCTGCTGG
>DASUXN010000165.1:0-4872 GCA_036377875.1 Acidimicrobiales bacterium | reverse complement strand
GGATCGACCCCGCCGCCTGGACGGAGCGCGCCGAGGCGCTGGCCGACGAGGGGAAGACGCCGATGTACGCCGCCGTCGACGGAAAGCTGGCAGGCGTCGTGGCCGTGGCCGACACCATCAAGCCCGAGTCGCGCGAGGCGGGGATCGACCGGGTGGTCGCCGAGGTGCTTCCGGAGGGGAAGGTCGCCGAGGTCGCCCGGCTCCAGGGGGAGGGCGCGGTGGTCGCGATGGTGGGCGACGGGATCAACGACGCCCCCGCCCTGGCCCAGGCCGACCTCGGCATCGCCATCGGCACGGGTACCGACGTGGCCATCGAGTCGTCCGACGTGACCCTGCTGTCGGGCGACCTGCACGGTGTCGCCACCGCCATCCTGCTGGCCCGGCGGACGTTCCGGACGATCCTCCAGAACCTGGCCTGGGCCTTCGGGTACAACGTCGTGCTCATCCCGCTGGCCATGGCGGGCCGGCTCAACCCGATCATCGCAGCTGCCGCCATGGCCTTCTCCAGCGTGTCGGTGGTGACCAACAGCCTCCGCCTGGCCCGCTTCCGGGGAGTGGCAGGAACGCCCCGGGCCCGGGGCCCAGCGCCGGTGGCGGCAGCAGCGATGGCCGAGCCTGCCCACACCTGAGTTCCGGGCCCCCGCCCTGATCCCTGGGGTGTCGGGCGTCCCGTCCACGGGAACAACGCGAGGATGGAGCGCAGTGGAGTAACACCGCCCGGGGCGGTCGCCGCCCCCGACCTGGCCGAGGTTCTCACCGCGGGCGGGCCCTACATCTCCCTTTACCTCACGACCGAGGCCGGCATAGACAACGCCTCGTACCGGTCGGAGCAGCGCTGGAAGACGTTGCGGGGCGACCTGGCCGACGCGGGAGCGCCCGAGGACGTGCTGGCGGCCATCGACCCGCTGGTGGGCGAGGCCCACCAGCAGGGCCAGATGCTGGCCGTGATCGCCAACCACGGCGGCATTCTCCACGTCGAGCACGGCCCCGACGTGCCGCCCCGGGACCGGGCCGAGATCGGCCCCAATCCTCCCCTCCTGCCCCTTCTCGCGGTGCGCCAGGGCTCTCCTACCCACGTGACCGTGCTGGCCGACCGCGCCGGCGCCGACATCACCGTCCACCGTCACGACCGCCCGCAGCTTCACACCGAGGCGGGCGGCGACGACTTTCCCATCCGCCAGGTCAGCGCCGGAGGGTGGTCGCAGCGGCGGTACCAGGAGCGGGCGGAGAACACCTGGGAGCGGAACGCCGACGATGTAGCCGGGCAGATCGAGGCGGTCGTCGACCGCTACGGCGCCCGGCTCGTGGTGCTGGCGGGGGACGTGCGGGCGGTGGAGATGATCCAGAAGGCGCTGCCCGCGGCCGTGGCCGATCTCGTCACCGTCGTCGACGGCGGTCGCTCCGAGGACGGGTCGGAGGCGCGGTTCGCCGACGCCGTGCGCGAGCAGGTGACGGCGCTGGTCAACAAGGACGTGATGGACCTGATCGGCAAGTTCCGGGAGGAGCTGGGCCAGGGCGACCGGGCCGCCGACGGTCCCGACGACACCCTCGCCGCCCTCGCCCTGGCCCAGGTCGAGGTGCTGCTGGTGGCCGACAGCCCCGACGACTCGCGCACCGCCCTGTTCGGGCCCGACCCGACTCAGGTCGGTCGGGAGGCCGACACGCTGCGATCGATGGGTGTGGACGACCCCCAGACCGGTCCGCTCCTTGACGTGGCCGTGCGGGCGGCGCTGGGCACGGGCGCAGCCGTCGAGATCGTGCCCGCCGGCGACCTGCCGACGGGGCGACTGGGCGCAATCCTGCGCTGGTCGTGAGCCGGTCGGCGGGTGGCCCGCGCGTCGCCGTCGTCACCGGTTCCGACTCGGGCATCGGGAAGGCCACGGCGGTGCGGCTGGCCGCCGACGGGTTCGACGTGGGCATCACCTGGCACACCGACGAGGCGGGAGCGAAGTCGGCGGCTGACGAGGTGCGAGACCATGGGCGGCGGGCCGAGATGCGCCAGGTCGACTTGTCCGACCTACCGGCGGCGGCGGGCGTGGTCGACGACCTGGCCGACGCCCTGGGGGGTCTGTACGCCTTCGTCAACAATGCCGGCACGGGGGCGTCGTCACCCTTCGTCGACACGTCGTGGGACGACTGGCGCCACACGCTGGCCGTAGACCTGGACGCCCCGTTCCTGTGCGCCCAGCGGGCGGCCCGCCGCATGATCGAGGAAGGCAACGGCGGGCGGATCGTCAACGTGACGTCGGTCCACGAGCACGTGCCGCTCAAGGGTTCGTCCGCCTACTGCGCCTCCAAGGGCGGGCTGGGTCTGCTCACCAAGGTGATGGCCCTCGAGCTGGCGGAGCACGGGATCACCGTGAACTCGGTGGCGCCGGGCGAGATCTCCACCCCCATGACCGGCCAGCACGACGTCGATCCTCACCAGCAGCCGCGGCCGGGCATCCCGATGGGTCGGCCGGGAGATGCGGCCGAGGTGGCTTCTCTGGTCGCTTGGCTGGTCGGCCCCGAGTCGTCCTACGTCACCGGCGCGTCCTACGTGGTCGACGGTGGGCTGCTCATGGCGGCCGTGGCCAACTCGTCCTGACCGCGCCCGGCGGTCAGGCCGCGCTGCGGGTGGCGGCCGCCTCGGCCGCCTCTTCCTGCTTGGGCGGCTTGCTGTAGCGCTGGAGGGCGGGGGTGGGGCCTTCGGCCCGGTGGGCGAACCCGTCGAGCAGGTCGAGGAGAGCCTCGGCGGCGGTGTGGCGGGGCGCCCAACCCAGCTCGGTGCGGGCCCGGGTGGTGTCCATGACGGGGACGCTCAGGCCCATGTCGAGCCAGCCCGAGGGGGTGGGCTGGAGATGCAGCTTCCAGGTGACGTCGGCCCCGACCCGCAGGACGGGCGCGGGCAGGGGCAGTGGCTTGGCGCCCAGGATGCGGCCGAGCTCGGCGGGGTCGAGAACAGGGTCGGCAGCGACGTTGAAGGCGCCGCGGAGGTCGCTCAGCAGGGCGCGGCGGTAGGCGTCGGCTATGTCTTCGGTGTGGACGGCCTGGAAGACGAGCCGGTCAATGCGAGGGACGGCCGGGATGAACCTCGGACGGAGGGCGCGAACGGGCAACAGGCGACCGAGGAACAGCCGCTGGATCGACGACGCCGCTTCCCGCTTGAAGATGAGGCCCGGCCGCAGGCGCGCGACCCGGACCCCCGGGTACGTCGCTTCGAACTGGTCGAGCTGGCGCTCCACCGCCGCCTTGTGACGGGCGTAGAAGCTGGACGGGATGCCGTCGGTCGGCCACGACTCGTCCACCGGGCGGTCCTTGGGCCCGGGTGAGTAGGCGCCCACCGAAGAGGCGTAGACGAGGTTGGGAACGGACGCGTCGGCCACCGCTTGGAACACCCGGGCGCTGCCGTCGACGTTGGTGGCGTGCAGGACGTCGAGCTTGTGCGACGGCTGGATCAGCCAGGCCAGATGCACGACCGCGTCGGCGCCCGCGAAGTGCGGCGCCAGGTCGTCGGTCACGACGTCGGCCTTGGCGAATTGCACCTTGGCCGCCCACCGCTCGGGAACGGTGTCGGGGATCCGCCGGGCCAGGCCCACGACCGAGTCGACCTCGGGCTCCCCGCACAGCGCGTCGAGCACGCTGCTCCCGACGTTCCCGGTCGCACCGGTCACCACTACTCGCATCATCCGAGGCTTACCCGGGCCGAACCCGGTTGCAACCGGCGGCCATGTTGCGAACAGGTCGCAATATGCGGACAGCTAGCGCTACGATCGGCACATGCGCCGGTTCGTCGCGGTGGTGTTCGCCGCCGCTCTCCTCGCCGGATGCTCGTCCGGAGGCGTCAACGACGGGCCGCCGCGGGTGCTGGGGGCGGGTGAGCGGCTGGAGATCGCCACCACCGTCGCCCCCCTGACCAGCATCGTGGCCGCGGTGGCGGGCGACCGGGCGACGGTCACGGGGCTGGTGCCGGAGGGTACGAACTCGCACACGTTCGAGCCGCCGCCCAGCGTGGCCCGCACGCTGGCCCGGGCCGACCTCGTCTTCCTCAACGGTCTGCAGCTGGAGGAGCCGACCAAGGAGCTGGCCGAGGAGAACGGCCGGGACGGCGCGCAGCTCGTCGAGTTGGGAACCGAGGTCCTCCCCCCGGACCGGTACATATACGACTTCTCGTTCCCCCGCAGCGGCGGCAAGCCCAATCCCCACCTCTGGACCAACCCGCCGATGGCGCGGGACTACGCCCGGCTGGTCACGGACACCCTCGTCCGGCGCGACCCGGCCAACTCGGCGACCTACGAGGCCAACTTCGCCGGGTTCGCGGCCCGGGTCGACGAGCTCGACCGGGCCATGGTCACGGCCACCGCCACCCTGCCGCCGGAACGGAGGAAGCTGCTGACCTACCACGACGCCTACGCCTACTTCGCCCGCCACTACGGGTGGACGGTGATCGGCGCCATCCAGCCGTCGAGCTTCGAAGACCCGACGCCGCGGGACGTGGCCGCCCTCATCGACCAGGTCCGCCGTGAGCGGGTCCCGGCCGTCTTCGGCTCGGAGGTCTTTCCCAGCCCGGTGCTGGAGCAGATCGGGCGGGAGGCGGGCGTCCGCTACGTGGACGTGCTGCGTGACGACGATCTGCCCGGGGAGCCGGGCGACGCCGAGCACTCGTGGCTCGGGCTGATGCGGTTCAACTTCGTGACCATGGTCGAAAGCCTGGGCGGAGATGCGTCGGCGCTGAAGGCCGTCGCCCTGGGCGGCACCGCCCCCGACACCGCGAGCTACCCGCAGTGACCCCCCTCGTTCGGGTGGAGGGCGTCACCTGCGCCTACGGAGGCGCCCCTGCCCTGGTCGACGCCTCCCTGCAGCTGGACGACGCCGCCTTCACGGGGATCGTGG
>DASUXN010000164.1:0-2068 GCA_036377875.1 Acidimicrobiales bacterium | reverse complement strand
CAGGAGGACCTGGCCCCCAAGCGCTGGGCCGAGCGGTTGGCCCCCGAGACGCTGCCCCAGATCCCCGGCTTCGACCTCGGGCGGGTCTACCAGGCCGGCACCGGCATGATGGCCGGCGACTTCTACGACGTGTACCCGGTGGGCCACCACCGCATCGCCGTGGTCATCGGCGACGTCTCGGGCCACGGCATCGACCCCGCCATCACCGCCTTCCAGGTCAAGTACCTGCTGCGGGTGTTCCTCCGCCAGTACCGCGACCCGGCCCAGGCCCTCGAGGAGCTCAACGCCCAGATCTCGGCCCAGACCGCGCCGGAGGAGTTCGTCTCCCTGTGCGTGGTCGTGTTCGACCAGAACGTCGGCACCCTTCGCTACTCCTCGGCTGGGCACCCTCCGGCGTGGCTGTGGCACGACGGCGAGGTCCGTCCGCTGCGCTCGACCGGGCCCATGCTGACTCTCGACCCCAAGGCCGTGTTCAGCAGCCGGGAGGTCCCCCTCGACTCCAGCGACCTGCTGCTCATGTACACCGACGGTCTGGCCGAGGCCCGCACCGGCCAGCAGCTCTTCGGCGAGGACCGCATCGCCCAGTTCGTGCGCCGCGACCCGCGGATGACCCCCGACGTGCTGTGCAAGTCGCTGCTGGCGGCGGCCCGGGACTTCTCCGACGCCCCCCTGCGCGACGACGTGGCCATCCTGGCCATCCGCAAGTCCTGACCGACCGGTCCGATGCCCTGGTGCGAAGACTGCAACCTCTTCTCGGCGCCCGACGCCCTCACCGACGAGGGGGGCTGTCCGGAGTGCAAGCGGGTGATCGGCGAGCCTCCCGAGACGCCCTGGCACTTCAAGCTGCTGGTCCTCGCCGCCGTCGTGTACCTGGGGTGGAGGGCGGTCCAGGGCGTCGTGTGGCTAATCCAGCACATCTGAGCTGCGACCGTTAACGCGCCGATTACGGCCGATCGTTAGCTTGAGCGGATGACCGGCCGCCGGTTCCGGGCGACGCGGGCAACTGCGTTGGCGATGTGCCTCGTCCTCCTCGCCGCGTGCGGCGGCGACGGCGACGACGAGCCGTCCACCCGGGCGGTGGACACCACTGTCGCCTCAGACGCTCCGGCCACGACGGTGGCGGGCGGCCCTCGGGCCGCGGCCCGCTGGGAGACCGTGGTGACGCTGGAGGGGACAGGGAACACGACCACCGCGCCCTTCAGCATCCTCGGCGAGGCCATCCAGTGGCGGGCCCGCTGGGAATGCCAGTCGGGGACGCTCAAGGTCGAGTCGGACCCGCCTCCGCGCCGCCCCGCCGCCCTCGTCGACAGCGGCGCATGCCCCAAGGAAGGGGAGGGTTTCTCCATCGTCACCGGCTCGGTCAGGCTCAACGTCACCGCCACCGGGCCCTGGAAGCTGATAGTCGACCAGCAGGTGGACGTCCCCCTCAACGAGCCGCCCCTGGCGGCCATGGCGGCGGGACGGGTCGTGGCCCAGGGCGAGTTCTACAACGTCGAGAAGAACGGCAAGGGCATGGCCCGCCTCTACCAGCTGGGCGACGGCACCCGGGCGCTGCGCTTCGAAGACCTCGAGGTCAACCAGAACACCGACCTGTTCGTCTGGCTGAACGCCGCCGCCAACCCCAAGACGAGCCGCGACGCGGCGACGGCCGAGTACTGGGTGCTGGGCAATCTCAAGTCGACCGTGGGCAGCCAGAACTACGTCATCCCCCCCGAAATCCCCGTGGACCGGGTGCGGTCGATCGTGATCTGGTGCCAGCCCGTCGCCATCGCTTACGCGGCGGCCACGCTTTCCCGGTAGCCGGCTACCGGACGTGTACGGGGACGCCGATCCCCACGTGGCCCGGGAACCACTCGGCCGCGCTCATGGTCAGGCGGACGCACCCGTGTGAGGCGGGGTAGTTCGGAACCGACAGCGAGCCGTGGACGGCGTACCCGCCCACGAAGTACTGGGAGTTGTAGAGGCGGCCGAGGCGGCTCGTCTCCCAGCCGGTCGACTGGCTGTAGATCCTGTAGTCGCCCGTGGGCGTGGGCGTGTCCGCCGTGCCCGAGGACACTGCGAAGATCTT
>DASUXN010000163.1:0-3063 GCA_036377875.1 Acidimicrobiales bacterium | reverse complement strand
TGCCGCTCATCGCCAACGACGCTCTGGAACGGGCAGTAATGGGCTCCGCCTTCCGGACCAACCGGGCCACTCAGACCGTCTCGGGCGCGGGCGCCAGCGAGGGCAGTCGCATCGAGGAGGCGCTCCTCACCGGGACGGGGCTCCAGCCGGCCCAGGAGCTTTCCTCCTACGCCGTGGGGCTGGCGCTGCTCGCCCTGTTCGTGGTGTTCGCCCGCCGAGCGGCGCAGGGGGACGACCGGGTCGCCCGAATCTGTGCCGCTGCTATCGCCGCCCTCTATCTCATCCGGTTCTCCGCCGGGCTCGGGTTCGTGCCCGGGCTGATCGCCACCACGCCACTGGCCGCCATCGGTCTGGCCCTCGGTTGGCGCCCTCGCCGGTCATTGACCGGCGAGGGCACTGGCTCGTTCGACGCGCGCGGGATCGTCACCATCGCCGTGGTCGCTCTCCCCGTCGTCTGGGCGCTGCAATTCACGGGCGGCGCCGGACCGCAGTGGGGCGGCCGCTACATCCTCCCGTCCGGGTTCCTCCTCGGCGTCGTGGGCGTCACCCGCCTCCCCCTTCTCGGCATGTGGGCGCAACGGGCGCTGATCGCCCTGGCTGCGGTCGTCACGCTCTTCGGCGCGGCCTGGCTCTCGGTGCGATCGCACGACGTCGCCCGGACGGCACGGGCGCTGACCCACCGACCCGAGGCGGTCGTGGTCTCCCGCCTCGCCCACCTTCCGCGGGAATCGGGGTGGTACGCCGCCGACCGTCGCTGGCTGACGGCCGTGACCGACGCCCACGAATCTCTAGCGGCCCAGGTCGTGGCGGAAGCCGGCCTGCCCAGCCTCGTCGTCGTCGAACGGGCCAGCACCCGGCCCCCTCGCCAGTTCCCCGGCTGGATCGCCGACCCGACGAGCAGCACGCTCCGTTACTTCTCCGGCGTGCAACTGCGCCTGACGACGTACATCCGAGCCGGCTGAACCAAACGTGCGTTCGACCGGCTGCGCCGGTATCCTCGCTGGCGGGTGTCTGACAAGCTTGTCATTCGAGGGGCGAGGGAGCACAACCTCCGCAACATCAACCTCGAGCTGCCGCGCGAGAAGCTGATCGTCTTCACCGGCTTGTCAGGTTCCGGCAAGTCGTCCCTGGCCTTCGACACGATCTACGCCGAGGGGCAACGGCGGTACGTGGAATCGCTCTCCGCCTACGCCCGCCAGTTCCTCGGCCAGATGGACAAGCCCGACGTCGATTTCATCGAGGGCCTGTCCCCGGCCATCTCGATCGACCAGAAGTCGGCCTCCCGCAACCCCAGGTCGACGGTCGGCACCATCACTGAGGTTTACGACTATCTCCGGTTGCTCTACGCCCGCATCGGTGTCCCCCACTGCCCGAAGTGCGGAGCGGTCGTGTCCCGCCAGACGCCGCAGCAGATCGTCGATCGGGTGCTCCAGCTGCCCGACGGCACCCGCTTCCAGGTGCTGGCGCCGGTGGTACGAGGCCGCAAGGGCGAGTACGAGGGCCTGCTCAAGGAGCTGGCCGGTGAGGGGTACTCGCGGGTGCGCATCGACGGCGAGCTCCACGAGTTGTCCGCCCTCGACGAGATCCACCTGGCTCGCTACGAGGCCCACACCATCGAGGTGGTCGTCGACCGACTCGTGCGCCGGGAGGGGATCGAGCGCCGGCTGACCGACTCCCTGGAGACGGCGCTGCGGCTGGCCGACGGGGTCGCCGAGGTCGAGCTCGTACCGCGTGACGGCGAGCCCGAGATCCTGACGTTCAGCCAGCACCTCGCCTGCCCCAACGACGGCACGTCCTTCGACGAGCTGGCGCCCCGCAACTTCTCGTTCAACTCGCCCTACGGGGCGTGCCCGAAGTGCGACGGCCTCGGCACCCGCTACGAGGTCGACCCGGAGCTGGTCGTGCCCGACCACGACCTCGCCCTCAACGAGGGGGCCATCGCTCCCTGGGCGGCGCCCCGGGCCGAGTACTTCACCCGCGTCCTGAACGCCTTGGCCGAGGCCTACGGCTTCACGATGACCACGCCGTGGAAGAAGCTGAAGAAGAGCGAGCACAAGATCCTGCTCTACGGGGCGGGGCCACGGCAGGTTCACGTCCAGTACCGGAACCGCTACGGCCGCACCCGCTCCTACAACACCCACTACGAGGGCGTGGTGCCCTACCTCCAGCGGCGCCACTCGGAGGCGGAGTCCGACTACGCCCGGGAGCAGATCGAGGGCTACATGCGGGAGGTGCCGTGCCCGACGTGCGGCGGCGCCCGCCTCAAGCCCGAGTCACTCGGCGTCACGGTGGGCGGGCTCAACATCCACGAGCTGTGCGACCTCTCCATCGCCAAGGCGGCGCAGGCCCTGCTCGACCTCGATCTGTCCGAGCGCGACCGAATGATCGCCGAGCGGGTGGTGAAGGAGGTCAACGCCCGCATGCGGTTCCTTCTCGACGTCGGGCTCGACTACCTGTGCCTCAACCGTTCGGCGGGGACGCTGGCGGGAGGCGAGGCGCAGCGGATCCGGCTCGCGTCCCAGATCGGTAGCGGGTTGGTGGGCGTCCTCTACGTGCTCGACGAGCCGTCCATCGGCCTCCACCAGCGGGACAACCGCAAGCTCATCGACACATTGATCCGGCTGCGGGAACTGGGTAACACCGTCATCGTCGTCGAGCACGACGAGGAGACGATCAGGGTCTCCGACCACGTGGTCGACATCGGTCCCGGGGCGGGCGAGCACGGCGGCGAGGTTGTCGTTTCGGGGACGGTCGACGACCTCGTCGCCTCGCCCCGGTCGATCACCGGCCAGTACCTCGCCCGCACGCGCACGATCCCCGTCCCGGCCATGCGTCGGGAGCCCAAAGACGGCTGGCTGACGATACGGGGCGCCCGCGAGCACAACCTGAAGGACATCAACGTCGAGTTCCCGCTCGGTTGCCTCGTCTGCGTGACCGGGGTGTCCGGGTCGGGAAAGTCGACGTTGGTCAACGACATCCTCCACCGGGCCCTCATGCAGCGGATCTACCGGTCCAAGCTCGTGCCCGGCCGCCACCACAAGATCGAGGGCGCAGAGCTCCTCG
>DASUXN010000162.1:0-9920 GCA_036377875.1 Acidimicrobiales bacterium | reverse complement strand
ACGAGGGCCTGCCCAGCCCGCTCGTCGCCTCCTCATGGGGCCGGCAGCTGAAGCTGGAGTCGGCGAGCGATCCCCGCCTCGCCCAGTTCATGGCTGCCTTCCGCGGAGACGCTCCCGAACCGTTCGCCTCCTGCGCGTAGGAACGCCGGTTGACGCCGGGGCCCGCCCGGCAGGCAACACTGGCAGTATGTCGTGGCAGCGGACGTCGACCACCGGGACGGTTCCCGCCGACCCTGTCGGGGAGGCGGTGGCTGCTGCCATCGTCGAGATCCTCGAAGGCTCTTCGGTGGAGATCCTGTACTTCCGGGACGGGGAATCGCCGTCGCTCCCGGCGGTGGAGGCTGGGTCGTCGGCCACCGCCACCGCCACCGGCGAAGGACCGCCGGGCTGGCAGGTGGCCATGACGGTCCGCCTGGGCGGGGCCATCGCACCTCTGGTGACGTCGGGCAACACGCCGCTCCTGGAGATCCTGGGCGCCCTGCCGGGGGCGGGGATGCGGGCGGCCGCACGCTACCGGTCGATGCCCGACGCCCCGGTGGGCGGGACGCTTCCCCCCGCCATCCAGCGGGCCCTGCGGGACACAGTCGTGATCGAGGCCCTGAGCCAACACCACGTGTGCCCCGACCGGGTCAATGGCCTCATCGCCGAAGCGCTCGAGTTCCTCATCGAGCTGAACGGCACCCGGGTGGAGGCGCAGGACCTCACCCACGGGGTGGTGATCACCAACGCCATGCCCGACACGCCGCGCCTGCGCTTCGCCTACCCCAGTGACGTCCGTACCGCCAAGCGGGCCCCCCTCCTGTTCGATGGCCAGCGGTCGGTGCTGGTCGTCGACTGGGCCGGCAACGCCCGTACCGAGGTGCAGCGCCACCGCCGCAACCACCACATTCCCGGGGCGCCGCCGCTGGCGGAGGAGGCCGCCGAGTTCACCGGCAGCGGCTCGCTGGTGGCGGAGGCGACCCGCAGCCTGGGCGGGATCGGCCTGTTCTTGCGCAAGGACCGGACGATCTGGGTGTTCGCCGACGGCGAGCCGCTCCTCATGCGCCGAGGTGAGCACTGGACGGCGTTCCCACTGGAGCTGGCGGCCGCCATCGCCACCGCCATCGAGGGCACCGCGGTGGCGGCCGACATCGCCGTGGACGCCGCCTTCATCATCTCCGCCCAGCGCCACGGAGCCATCCTCGCCATCGTCGAGGATCCCGCCAGCCTGGAAGGCGTGGTCTCGCCCAAGGACCGCTACGACCTCCGCAACGACTTCGATCCCATGGGCATGAGGGCCGAGACGAAGCTCCACCACCTCATCGACGCCGAGGAGCTGGACGCCCAGACCCTCGCCCGGCTGGCCGCCCTCGACGGCGCCACCATTCTCGACCGGGACGCCAAGCTCCTCGCCTACGGGGCCATCGTGACCAGCTCGGCTAGCGAGCACGAGGGGGCGCGTACCGCGGCGGCCAAGACCCTGTCGCTGACCGCCGAGATAGTGCTCAAGGTTTCTGCCGACGGCGGCATCACCGTGTTTCGGGACGGAAAGGTCGTGGCCACCCTGCTCGGCTGAGCCCACCCCCCGTCAGCTGCGGCCTTCGCTCACAATCCTCAGGGCGGCGACGTAGCAGTCGGCGAAGTCGCGGATGGCGTCGGGGCCGAACAGCACGCGGGGGTATCTGAAGACCACGTGCAGGCAGTCGGCCACGACGACCGCTCCGATCGACAGGCAGGACGGGGCCCGGGCGGGAGCCGAGTACCAAAGCTCGGTTGTCTCGCCCGCATCCTCACCGAACGACGGCGCCTCGTGCAGCCAGCCCATGTAGGCCAGCGTGGCCGTGTCCACGTAGCGGTTGCGGGTGAGCGGCTGTAGCACGACCAGCGACTGCTTCGCCCACAGCGGCAGCAGCCCCGATCGCTCGAGGGCGGCCAGCAGGGCGATGCCGGTGCGAGTGCGCTTGCTGCGGGTGTGCTGGGCCCGCACCGCGCTCAGCGCCGCCGTGCGGTTGGCGCGGTGGCGGCGGCTGGTCGAGATGCGCGCCGTGATGGTGCAGTTGGCCAGGGTCTCGGCCGACCAGTCGGGCGGCCGGAGATTGACGGGCACGAGCACCCCCACCCGTCCTCGGGGCGTGCTGCCGTGGCGGCGGTTCCAGTCGGCGATGGCGAGGTGCAGGCTGGCCACGAGCACGTTCCGGCTGGTGCTGGCCCGGTAGCGGTTGATGGCCCGGCGCGTGTCGTGAGGCGACAACCGGAGCGTGTGGAAGCCATAGCCGGCGTCGGCCGACGCGCCCTCGGGAGCGAGGCGAGCGGGCCGGGTGAGCCAGTCACGAAGCTGCTCGATCCCGTTCCGTAGCCGCGCCACCACGGCTGAGACGGGCGCCGAGGCGGGGTGGACGGGGAGGTCCTCGGTGGCCAGGAACCTGACGGTCGCACCGTCCCGAACGGCGTAGGCCCTGGCCACCGCTCGCAGCATGTCGATTGCGCCCACGCCGTCGGAAGCGGCGTGGTTGACGTTGAGCATGAGGATGTCCCCGCCCGGCGACTTGCCCAGGACGGCGCGCAGCGGCGGCGCGTCGGTCATCGCCGCGGGGGCGCGTTGCAGGCCGACGCGCGCCTCGGCCAGCGACTGGTCGTCCGGGCATTCGACGCAGCGCAGCCCGTCGCCCTGCTCAACGCCGGTGCCGAGAGCGGCGGCGAAGGCTTTCCGCAGTCGGTCCTCGTCGAGGTGGCCGGAGACGCGGACCTCGAGCTGGAGGCTCCAGGCGGTGGTGGTGGGATCGAGGAGGTGCTCAGGGCCCACGGCGCGGGAAGGTGACCAGTCCCACTCGCAGTCCAACTCGCAGCGGTGGTCGCCCTGGCGACCGCGCAGGAGGAGCAGGAAGTCGTGTGCCGCGCCGGCCAGGTTGTGGGCCACCGCCCGTCGTAGTGAATAGCCGGGAGCGGAACTGCCCCCCAGGGGCGACACCCGGTCGACGTGGGCGGCGATGTGGTTGCCCCGGATGACGACGTGGAGGCTGTCGGTGTTCTCGTTCTCCCGCAGGGAGACCCGGCCCGGATGAAAGACGCGCCCGATCAGCGAGTCGCGGTGAAACCGGCCGGAGGCCTCCAGATGGCGCAACAGTGCCACCGGGTCGGAGATCGACGGCCGGCGCCCGGCACCGGTTCCGTTCGTGCCGGCTGGCACTTGGAGGCGCGCCTGAAGCGTCGCTTCGGTCACGGGCGGGCTCATGGATGCGAGCGTAAGCCGCCCGAACGAGCTTTAGGAATCCTGGACCAGCCGCTCGATCCGGTCGACGAGGTCGCTAACGGGCCCGTACTGGTCGTCTTCCCACAGCGAGTCGACGAGGTCTATGGCGAGGGTCATGTCGAGGCCGGGGAGGTAGGACAGCAGCGTCGTGGCGCCGTAGTACCCGATGCCGGCAAAGCGGGGCATGCCCTCTACGTCGTAACGGCACGGGCAGAACCCGAACGTCCCCATGCCGAAGCCCGTCTCGGGGTCGACGGCGCTCATGAGCGCGTAGGAGAAGTCGCTGAGACCGGCGTGGTCTCGCAGGATGATGACCCCGGCCTTGAGGAGGTCGGGGAGAGTGGTGACGATGCCGGCGGTGGCGCCTCTCGGCTCGCCCGGGGCGGGCGGGCGGTGGGTGGTGCCGCGCAGGTCGAGGGGGCCGACGAACTGGTCGTAGAGCAGCTCGTCGAAGGTCCGCCCGGTGGCTTGCTCCAACAGCAGCCCGAGGACCAGGAAGTTCGTGCTCGAGTAGTTGAAGGCGTAGCCGGGAGCGTTCAGACGGGGCTCGGCCACGCTCGCCCGCACGGCCGAGAGAGGGTCGGAGATGGAAGCCGGATCGGCGAGGTAGGGACCGGTGTCGCGGTAGTTGACCAGCCCACTGGTGTGGGAGAGGAGCTGGAGGACGCTGATGCCCTCGTCGTAGGGGAAGTCCGGGAGGGCGTCCAGCGCGGGCAGCGGTCCGAACAGGTCGACCAGGCCCGCCTCCGCCGCCCGGTAGACGAGCGTCGAGGTGAACAGCTTGGTCAGGGAGGCAAGGTCGACGGCGTCGGTGGCGCGCACCTGCGCCCCCGTGTCCGGACGTGAACCTGTCGCGCCCGTCCACCGCAACTCCGAGCCGATGGCGAGCCCGGCGAGGGCGCCGTTGACGCGGTTCTCCTGAGCCCATTCACGGAACGTCTGGTCGAGCCGGGCGACGAACTCGTCGGTCGACTCGGGCACCAGCAGCGGCGGAGCGGCGACGTTCGCCGTGGCTTCCTGGCCGGTACCGGCGTCGGCGGCGGGGGCGGCGGGCCGGTCCCCGAAGACCGGCGCGGGCGGCGGCTTGGACGGGACGGGCGGGCGGCGGCCGGTGCGGGGCGGCTCGGCCGCCGCGGCGGTGTCGGTGACGGTGCCGGAGCTGATGACGGGCGGCGTCGCGGCGGTGAGGAGTATGCCCGCGGCCGCCGCGGCCAACGTTCCGACGGCGATCCGGCCCGGGAGGACGGTCGCCCCGGGGGAAGGGCGGGTGGCGGGCTTGCGGCGAGCGGCGAAATCCTCGATCCAGCCGAAGGCGCGGACCGCCACCAGTACGCCAAGGACGGTGAGCAGGACGAGGCCCACGTTGTAGGCCAGGGAGTCCTCGACGTGGCTCGCCTCGAGGATGTTGACGGCCAGGATGATGGCGGCCGTGTGCCACAGATAGATGGTCAAGGACCGCCGGCCGATGGCGCGAACCGCTGCCCCAGCGAGGGGTGAGGTGGCGAGGCGGGCCAGCGGGCCCTGGGCGGCCATGGCCAGCGCCAGCCAAGCGGCGCCGACGAACAGGTGCATCGGGTGAGAGTTGTTCACCACGCCGAGGGGGACGGGCTGGGTCAGACGCCACGCCAGGGCGACCAGTCCGGCTGCCACCGCCAGGCCCACCCATGCCGACCGCCGTAAGGGGTCGAAGGCGCCGTCCCGGTGGAGGACACCGGCGAGGAAGAACACCGAGTAGAGGGCGATGTCGCCCACCGCCCACGTCGTCCCCTCCCCGAACGGGAACACCGCCTGACGGGCGGCCAGGTCGAGGACGAAGACGGCGACAAGGGGCACGGCGAAGGTGAGGACGCGCCGCGCCCGCACCGCCCGCAACAGCAGGGGTGACGCCAGCAGCAGCCACGTCAGTGTCCGCAGGTACCAGAGATGGGTCGAGAGCCACCCGCCCTCCCATTCCGTCCCGCGGGGGTCGGTGAGGGGCAGCAGCCAGGCGGCGACGCGGTCGAGGGGCAGGCTGGCGCCGGCGCGCCAGGCGGCCACGGCCATGACGGCCCACGCCACCAAGGCGAAAGCCCACAGCGGGACGAGCAGGCGCCGGAACCGGTCGGTGAGCACCGCCGTCGCGCTGCGCCGTCGCATGGACTTGGCCAGGAGGCTGCCGGACACGAAGAACATGGCAGGCATGGCGGCGACGAAGTAGGTGATGGCGGCCACGCCGAATGCGTGCCAGGCGATGACCCGAACGATGGCAATGGCCCGAATGGCGTCGAGGAACACCTCGCGTCCGCCCGAGGACGGCGGCGCCGGCGCGTCGCCCGAGGCGGTCGATGGCGCTCCGCCTGCACCCCTCTCCGGCCCCAGGAGCCGCCCGTTGACCATGACCATGGGACGTTCGGCGCAAGGCTACCGGCCCGCAGCCCGCTTTCGGTCCCGCGCTATCGCGGACGTGGTTTCCCATTTCGACTGCGGTTGTGGTTTTCTGTCCCCTGGTGGGGGGGCAACAGGGCAGAAAGGGCAGCAGCGCGCTGTGGGCCGGCATGCTGGCGGGCGCCGTGTTGGCCGCGTGCGTCGCGGACGGGGGGGCTCCGTCCGGCGCAGGCAGCGGCCTACCTCCCGAGTCCCCCGCTCATGCCCGCGAGTCGCGCGGGCCCGCTCCTGGAACGGGCGCCCCGGCGGCCAGGGCCACGGCGGACGATCCCGCACAGTTCGCCGAGTTCCCCGGTCCGGGCTACCTGACCGCAGGAACGCACCGCCGCACCGTCAACCTCGACGGCCAGAACCGCCGGTGGACCACCATCGTGCCGGGTACGGCGGACGGCGTGCCGGCGGCGGGCGTGGTCGTCGTGCTGCACGGAGTCGGGGGCCGGGGGACGGACATGCGGGCCACGGTCGGCCTCGAGCCGCTGGCCGCGTCGGCCGGGGTCGTGCTCGTGTTTCCCGATGCCTTCGGCGGGGCGTGGAACGACGGCCGGCCCGGCGCCGATCCGGCCGTGGCGGGGACGTCGGTCGACGACGTGCGCTTCCTTCGCCTGCTGATCGACGAGACCGTGGAACGGACCGGGACGGCGTCCGACCGCGTGGCCTTGGTCGGGTTCTCGGCGGGGGCGATCATGGCCAGCCGGTTCGGTTGCGACGTGGCCGACCGCGTCGGGGCGATGGCGCTGATCGCGGGATCGGCGGGGCAGGGCTTCCAGCAGTCGTGCCGGCCGGCACGGCCGGTGGCGACGTTGATGGTCGCCGGCTCCGCCGACGGCACCGTGCCCTACGGCGGCGGGCGCGTGAGCGACTGGGGGACCAAGAAGCGGGGGTTCGTCGCCGCGGTCGACGACGTGTTCGCCTTCTGGTCGGCGCAGGGTGGTTGCGCGGTCGTGGCGCCGCCCGCCCCCGCCACGGCGGCGCCGGTCACGGTGACCCGCACCGCCGACTGCAAGGCCCGCACCACCGTGGTCCGGTACCGAGTCAACGGGGGCGGCCACGAGTGGTTCCGCGCACCGCGCTTCGACACGACTGCGACGGTGTGGGACTTCGTATCGGGCCGGTTCGCAGCCGCCACTTCGCCGATGGCACCGGCCGACTGAGTCACTTCATCGGCGCTGGCCGCGTCAGTCGCGCAGTACTACGAACAGCATCGCCGTGTCGTTGGTGAGGTTGCGCCAGCCCGTCACCGGCGCCTTGGTGGCCAGGGCAGCGTCGCCCGCCCGCATGACGGGCGTGTCGTCGCCGATGGTGACCTGCACCAGGCCTGATGCCACGAGCACCAGCTCCATGCCCTTGTGCAGCTCGTCGGCCGTTCCCGACTCTCCTGGGCCCAGCCGCACGAGATAGGACCGCAAGCCGGCGCGGGGGTCGTCGTGCAACGCCCGCTTGCTCCCGCTGAAGCCACGGGGACGCCGGGCGAGGACATACTCCGGCGCGCTGGCGGCGGACAGCAACTCGTCGATGCTGACCCCGAGCCGATCGGCGAGCAGCAGCAGGGTGTCCAGGGAGAGGCCGCGGCGGCCCGCCTCGGCCTGGGAGATCGCGCTCGGCGTGACGCGCCCCATGCGGGCCAGGTCGCTCTGGGTCAGGTTGCGCTCGTGGCGGATGCGCTCGAGGCCGCGGGCCAGCCGACCCAACCCGAGCTGCGACTCGAGCGTGATCCTGCTCCCGTCGACCGAGAGGCGCAGGAGGCTTCCCTGCACGCCTGCCTGGCGGCCCTCGGACTTCACGACCCGTAGGTGGTCATCGGTCAGCTCGAGCACGCACTGGGTCACCTGGGTGATGCGGGCGATGGCGGCCCGGCTCAGTTCCTTGCGCGGCGCCCGCCAGTAGGCGAGCGCTCCGAGGTCGAACAGGCGGGGGCAGACGCGGCTGAAGAAGGAGACGGCCCGATCGCTGCGCCAGCGGCGGGCCAGCGTGCCGAGGTCGTCGACGACGACACAGGCGGGGGCCGGCCCACGGGCCCCTTCCACGATCTTCGTCTCCAGGGCGCCGGGGTCGGAGTGTGGCTTGCCGGGCCGGCAGTCGAGGATCTGCACCTCGGAGGGCAGCCGCCGGCGCAGCGCGGCCACCTCGCCGTTGGCCGAGATGTACATGCAGGGCTGGCCGCGCCGGACCGCCTCGACCAAGAGGGCGTCCTCCAAGACGGTGACCACGTCGGTCGCTTCGACGACCCACACGACGTTGTCGCCCAGCATCAGCCCGTCGAGCAGGGCGTCGAGGTCTGCGACGCCGCTCGTGACCCGATCGCCGTCGTTAAGCATCGCTTACAACAGTAGATGTCCTGGACACGGGGCGCGAGCCTGTCCCAAGCAACCGAGAAACAGGGGCCTACTCATCCATGTGCTTCAAGAACCTTCCCATCGAGTTCGACGCCAGCGGCAAGGCCCAGCTTCGGGCCGGCGTCGAGAACCCGTATGCCACGGCGTCTACTTCCCGGAAGGGTTACGTGCGGCGCCGCTCCGGCCCGGGCGCCCAGCTGGCGGCCCCGCCCCGGCTGCGGGAGTGGTCGATCGACCCCATGACCCGGGTGGCGGGCGCGCTTGCCATCCACACCGTTCTCGACCTGGAGAGCCGCAAGGCCGTGGAGTGCCACGCCCGGGCCATGCTCTTCCGGGGCTACGAAATCATCCTTCAGGGCCGTGACCCCCGGGACGCCATCGACATCTCGTCGCGTGCGTGCGGCGTGTGCGGTGGCGTGCACGCCACCGTCTCGGCCCTGTGCCTCGAACAGCTCTTCGGCATATGTGCACCGCCGCTGGGCGTCGAGGTACGCAACCTTGGCGAGGCGGCCGAGATGTTCTATGACCGTCCCCTGCATCTCGGCCTCCTCGCCGGGCCCGACTACTCCACCTCGCTGGTGTCGGTCACCAACCCCGAGCTGGTCACCCGGGCCGAGAAGACGTTGGCGCCCAATGCCGACATCCACGGCTACACGACCATCAAAGACATCATGGACGCCATGAACCCCCTCACCGGGAAGATCTACCTCGAGGCTCTCGAGTGGACCCGGGTCGGGCGGATCATGTGCATGCTCATGTACGGCAAGTTCCCTCACCCCTCGACCCTCGTGCCCGGTGGTGTGTCCACGACCATCACCACCAGCTCGTTCAACGAGTACTACTCGCAGCTCGGCAAGATCATCGACTTCTGCAAGGTCATCCCCCGGGTCTGGGACGACATCTGCGACTTCTTCCTGGAAGCGAACCCCGAGTACGAACGGGTGGGCGCCCGGCAGGTCAACATCGCCCAGAGCGGCATCTACGACAACTCCCAGGTGTACGACGCGACCTACGCCAACGTCGACACGTGGGGCAACGCCCGGTGGTCGACGCCGACGATGATCATCGACGGCAAGCTCGTCACCACCAACCTCACCGACATCAACATGGGGTACGAGGAGTTCGTCGACCACTCGTTCTATGAGGACTGGACCAAGACGGGCCCGCAGAAGTACAAGACCGACCCGCTGGGCAACCCCATCTCCCCGTACCACCCGTGGAACAAGACCACGATCCCCAAGCCCACGGCCACCAACTTCCGGGAGCGCTACACGTGGGACACCGCTCCCCGTTGGGACCGCAACTCGATCGAGACCGGGGCCTACGGGCAGATCTGGGGGGTCTCGATGGCCCAGAAGCACCCCGAGAACCCGTTCTACGAGGCGACCGGCGACGGCATGCGCATGCTCCTTCCCCGCCACGCCCTGCCCGAGACCGAGCTGATGTGGGCCGTGCCCCGCACGCTGAACGCCCTCGAGCGCAACCGGGGCCGGGCCTACGCCATGGCCATGTCCGCCTGCATCGCCATGAACTGCCTCCTCCAGGCGTTCGAGTACTGGCGGGCGGGCGAGACGAGGGTCCACACGCCGTTCAGGATCCCCAAGGACAACCGCATCGCGGTTGGCTTCTGGGAGGCGGCTCGGGGCTTCCTCGTCCACCACGCCGAGATCGACAAGGGCAAGCTGGTCAACTACCAGATCACGACGCCCTCGACCCTCAACGCCTCGCCCACCGACGACTCCGGGCGGCTGGGCCCGTACGAAGAGTGCGTAGTTGACACGCCCCTCCTCGAGTCGGTGCCCGAGGACCAGATCAAGGGCATCGACGTCCTGCGGGCGGTTCGTAGCCTCAACCCGTGCATGCCGTGCACGACGCACATGGACACCGGCCGTGGCGTGATCGTACGGGAGGTCAACTCCTGCGGGTGCTCGTTC
>DASUXN010000161.1:0-10890 GCA_036377875.1 Acidimicrobiales bacterium | reverse complement strand
TGGACCCGATGGGGACCGGCCTCGTGCTTCATCCGCCGCCACACGCCGTCGCCCTTGAGGAGAAACGTCACCTCGTTGAACCCGCCCATGTCGGACGGGTCGGCGGCGAGCACTTCGAGCTTCCAGCCCTGCCGCTCGGCGTAGCGGGAGTACATCTCGAACAGGTCCTTGCCGAAGAGGTTGGCCTCTTCCCCGCCCTCGGCCCCCCGGATCTCGATGATTACGTTCTTGTCGTCGTTGGGGTCCTTGGGCAGCAGGAGCAGCCGGAGCTCCTGCTCGAGGGCGGCGAGGGTGGCCTCGGAATCCTCGATCTGGTCCCGCACGAACTGCCGGTCGTCGCCCGTCGAGTCGGCCAGCATCTCCTTGGCCGCAGCCAGATCACCCTGAGTGGCGAGATAGCGCCGGTGGGCGGTGACGATCGGCTCCAGTTCCTTCGCTCGCCTGGACAGGTCGACGAGGGCGCGCTGGTCGGAGAACACCTCGGGATCGGCAAGCCGGTCGAGGATGCCCTTGTACTCCTCGTCGAGGTGGGCCAGACGTTCGATCATCGTCGTTACTCACCGTACCGCTGGTCGGATGGTTGTCCCCGCCGGGTCTCTTGCCGGTCCCGCGCTGGTAGCTTGATGGCATGAGGGCAACCATCGACGCGGCAGGCCGGCTGGTGATCCCCAAGCCACTGCGGGACCGGCTGGGCCTGCGCCCCGGCGCGGTGGAGGTGACCGCGGTAGGGAACGCTCTACACGTGGAGCCCCTTGCCGCAGAAACACTGGAGAGGCGGAGCGAGCGGCTCGTGATCCCCGCCACCGGGTTCGTCATCGATGACGAAACCGTTCGGGCCCTTCGTGATGCCGACCAGCGGTAGCCCGCCCGACCTCCTGGTCGACACGAGCGCCGCCGTAGCCTTCGTGGTGAGCGACCACGAGCACCACAGTCCAACGTTCGACGCCCTGGCCGGCCGCCGGCTCGGGCTCGCCGGCCACGCCGCCTTCGAGACTTTCTCGGTGCTGACGCGCCTGCCCCCGCCCATCCGGCGGACCCCCGCCGCCATCGGCCGGCTGATGGCGGAGAACTTTCCTGCATCCCGCTTCCTCGGCCCTGACGCAGCCGCCCTGCTGCTGGCGCGCCTGCCCGCTCTGGGCGTGAGCGGCGGATCGGTCTACGACGCCCTGGTGGGCACCGTCGCGATAGAGCACGGCGTCCCGCTGGCCACCCGCGACCGGCGGGCGATGGCGACCTACCGGGCCCTCAACGTCGAGGTCGAAGCCCTCGCTTGACCGCCGGCGGCCGCCTCGGTGGGGCGGACACGTCGCGTGCGAACCGGAGCAGGGCGTCCATGTCGGCTCGTCCGACCCACTGCAGGAACTCCCGGTGCGCCTGGCGGCGGCGGCTGCCCACGGCGACGAGCGCCAGACCCGTGGCCAGCGCCAGCATGGCCTGCTTGACCGTCTCGTCGAGATCACCGCCGGTGAGGCTCAGGAGCCCGGGTGTGGGCCTGGCCGGTGTCACCGGCCCTGGCGTGGTGGGCGTGGTGGGGCTGGTGGTGCCCGGCGGCCCCACGACCACCTGCGCGTCGTCGCTGTCGTCGACGATGTTGCCGGCGGGATCCACTGCGTCGACGGTGATGACGTTGGTGTAGCCGGCCTCCACCTCGGGATCGGTGCACTGGAACACGAAAGACCCCCCCGGCCCCAGCGTCGCCGGCGCCGCCGCCGCGCCGGAGTCCTCACAGCCGGCGAGGAGCGGGTCGTCGAAGGTGAATCCGGAAAGGGTCGTGCCGCCGGTGTTGGTGACCGTGATCCGCCATTCGGCCGGCCCTCCGAGCGGCACGGTGGTCGACTCGACCCAGTTGCCCTCGCTGTCGCGCACTTCCTTGGCCACTGCCAGCGCCGGGCCCGCGGTGGTCACGGTGGCGGCGAACGCCTCGAAGCTCAACGGGAAGACGAAGCCCTCGAACCGGGCCATCCAGGAGTTGACGTAGGTGTCGCCGACCCGTGCGCCGAGCCCCACGTCGAAGGTGAGGCCGATCTCGAACGGCCCTGAACCGGCGGGAAGGAAGGGGGTGGCGGCCGTCCCGCTGCCGACTATGCGCACGGCCGTCACGTCTCCGATGGCGCCAATCTCGGGGCAGGCAGTCGCGTCGCCTACGTCGGCCAGCGGGCACCATCGCGGCCGGGCCAGGGTTCCCGCGTTGGCCGGGTCGACGAACCCGTCCGGCGGAGGGCTCACCACCGCGTCAAGAGTCTGCGGGTCCTCGGACGAGACCCAGATTGCCTCTCCCCGGCTGGACGTCACGCCGGTCAGGGTCAGCGATCCCGCAGCGATGACGGAGCCACGGGGATCGCCGTCGAAGGGCAGGAGGTCGACCGCGTCCATAGAGATGACGTCGCGACCCGTCGGGTTGCCGTAGCGGAGGGTGAACGTGAGCGATCCGCCGGGCAGCGGCTGTAGCGGCGTGACGGACTTGTTGATGCCCACCTGGGTGGCCGTGCCCACCATCACCGTGGCGTCGTCGATCCGCCGGTCGTCACCGATGACCTGCGCGTACGGAGTGGGATCGTCGGGCGTGGCGGCCCGCACCACGTTGGGATAGGTGCCGGCGGTGACGAAGGGCGAGATCAGCACGTCGAAGTTGAAGTCGAGGGTGAACGTCCCCGACGGCGACCAGTCGAGGTCGCCCACCACCCACGTGCACGTGGTGAACCCGGCGCTCGGGGTGTCCGGCACGCAGGTCGGCTCAGGAAGCACCGTCGTCGACCCGGGGACGTAGTCGAAGCCGGGAGGAAGGACGTCCACCAGCGTCACCGCCGTGGTCCTCCCCAGGGGCACCGTGGTCGCTCCCTGGAAGGGTCGCCCGCCGGCCTGGATGCGCCATGTGGTCGTGCTGCCGGGCGCATAGGTGAACCCCGGGTCGATGAGGTCCTTCTGCACCTCGACGGTGCCGCCGATGAGCGTCCACCAGTGGCTGCGCAGCCCGGCGAGCTCGCGGCGCCGGAGGCCGGGGCCGCACGGGCCCCCGTTGGGCCCCGCGCACGTGGAGGTCTCGAAGGTCTGGGTGTGGGGCAGGAAGAAGGCCGAGTAGTTGCGGAACTCGTCACCGACGACCCCCGGCGGCACGTTGGGCATCTGCCAGTGCACGAGGAAGTCGAGGTTGGTGCCGCCCGGATGGGGGCCGAGGGCAGTGATCCGCATCATGTTGACGTCGGCGGGCAGTCCCGCCGGGAAGGCGACGGTCGCACCGAACGGCGGTCCGGTGGTCGTGTTCGGGTCGACGGTCCAGGAACGGCCGGGGAGGAGGTCGGAGTCCTCGCAACGGGCGCTGGCCTGGTTGGCCCAGCGTACGGAATCGGGTGGGGAGGCCGCGCTCCCCCAGTTGCCGGTCCCGTACTCGATCCGCACCGGGCCCGGGTAGTTCCCGATGCTCTCGAGGAAGATTGGGTTGGCGGGACTGAATCGCGAGCTGTCCCATTTGTCGCAGAGCACCACTCCTGCCGGGAAAGCCACGGTGGCCGAGGTGTTCTGGAAGCCGAGCCGGCTCCTGGTGATGCTTCCCGCCGGGACCCCTTCGCCGTGCTCAGGGAAATCCCGGACCTTGTAGGCGCCGCCCGCCGGTGGGCCGGGTGGGGACGGAGCGAAACTGCCGAAGGCGCACGCCCCGTTGTTGTCGATGGGCTCCGAGTTGCCGCTGAGGTTCGGAGAGCCGAAGCGGTCGACGGGATGCCAGGTCGGCGCTCCACTCGGGCTCCAGGTGGGGAAGCTGATGGGCCCGGCGATACCACCGGGGTCGCCGGTGCCGCCGTTGGCGGTCTCGACCGAGTTGCAGACCAGCACGCGACCGACACCGTCTCCGGCGGCGCCCTCGGCGGCGTCCATGTCGTCGTTGGCCGTCCACGTGTTGAACGTGAAGTAGGCGACTAAGCCAGTGCGGGAGGTCGGCAGAGCCCCGCCGCCCGTGGCGTTCACGGGCAGGTCGGCGGCGCGGGTCCAGTCGATGTTGCTGACGGTGATGGTGGTGGGGCCGCTGACGATGCCCGAGGGGCAGTCGCCGGCGCCGATCGTCGCCCGGCGCAGCTGGGACGCGGGGTCCGCCAGGGTGACCGTGGTCGGGGGCACCAGCTGGGGCCAGCCCGACCGGGTGGTCGAGGCGTCACAGGAATGCGCCCACACCGGCACCGAGGCGGGGGTGGCCTGCACGATGTCGCTCAACGCGATGGTGGCGGGAAGGGCAGAGAGGCCGCGCGGGTCGGGGTTCCCGTTGACGTCGAGGGCGCCGCCGCGGATCCCGATCACCCACTGCTGGAGGAAGCCGCGGCGGCCACCGGTGCCGGCCGGGCCGGGCTCGTCGTGGCTCGCCGTCCACACCTGCTTGACCAGCTCGTAGCGGGGGGCGGCGGTGACCGTCACCGGGCCGTAGGTGTCGGTCTCCGTCGTCGCTCCCTCCGTCATCGTCGCCGTGACGTCGAATGTGGTCCCCTCGGCCACGGTCATCGGAGCGACCACGAAGACGGGCAGGCGCAGGTTGGCCGAGATGTCGTTGAAGGTGTTCATGGTGCAGGTGAACGTCGTCCGAGCTGCGTCGAAGACGACCGACCCCGCCGTGCATATCCCCGTGCTCCCTACCGGAACGGTGAACCTCTCCGAGAACCGCACACCGTTGCTCACGCTGACGGTGAGCGTGGGGCTGACGGTCTCATTGGGGTCGGCATTGACGTTGAGCTGCACCTCGAACTCCGACTCGTCGAGGGTGCGTACCCGGTCGTTCGTAGGCCCGCAGTCGTCGCCCGGGTCGAGGGGCGAGACCGCCGGGCAGGACTGGCTTGGCGTGAAGGTGTCCACCGCAGGGTCCCAGTTGGGGAACTGGGCCGTGCCGTCGGCAATCCTGACGACCGTCACCCCCAGGGTGAAGGCCCCCGCCGGGCTCGGGCGGAAGGTCACCGTGGTGGCCACCAACGCGAGCAGGGCAACGACACGCAGCGCGGTCCTGGGCCTGCCGGCAGCGCGACCGCCGACACCGTGGGCCCTCTGCGTCCCCGCCGTCCCGCCATCCCCCACCCCCGGGGACGACAGTACGCCCGCCGTCAAGGCCGGCCCGCGCCGGTGGCGACTACTTCTTGGCGGTCTTGCGGGCGCCGTAGCGGCGCTCGAAGCGCTCGACGCGCCCGCCGGTGTCGACCAGCTTCTGCTTGCCGGTGAAGAACGGGTGGCACTCGTTGCACAGCTCGACGCGCAGCTCGCCCTTGGTGGAGCCGGTCGAGAACGTGTTGCCGCACGAGCAGCGCACGCTGGCGCCGCCGTAGCGGGGGTGGATGTCGGCCTTCATGGTGGAGCCTTCCTATCAGATTTGCCTAGATCGCCGGCGTGGGGGCCTTGGCGATCTCGGCGAGGAACTCGGCGTTGCTGCGGGTGCTCTTGATCTTGTCCATGAGGAGCTCCAGGCCGGCGCCCGGCTCGAGGGCGTTGAGCACCCGGCGCAGCTTCCACACCTGCGAGAGCTCGCCCCGCTCGAACAGCAGCTGCTCCTGGCGGGTGGAGCTGGCGTTGACGTCGAGGGCGGGGTAGATGCGGCGCTCGGCCAGCTTGCGGTCGAGCTTCAACTCCATGTTGCCCGTGCCCTTGAACTCCTCGAAGATGACCTCGTCCATCTTCGAGCCGGTCTCGACGAGGGCCGTGGCCAGGATCGTCAACGACCCGCCCTCCTCGATATTCCGGGCCGCTCCGAAGAACCGCTTGGGCGGGTAGAGGGCGCCCGTGTCGATGCCACCCGACATGATCCGGCCGGTGGCGGGGGCGGCAAGGTTGTAGGCGCGTGACAGGCGGGTGATGCCGTCGAGCACGATCACCACGTCCTGGCCCATCTCGACGAGCCGCTTGGCCCGCTCGAGGGTGAGCTCGGCCACCTGGGTGTGCTCGTCGGAGGGACGGTCGAACGTCGACGCCACGACCTCGCCCTTGACCGAGCGCCGGAAGTCGGTGACCTCCTCGGGCCGCTCGTCGACGAGCAGCACGAACATCTTGACCTCGGGGTTGTTGGCCTCGATGGAGTGGGCGATCTGCTTCAGGACGGTGGTCTTCCCGGCCTTGGGCGGGCTGACGATGAGGCCACGCTGGCCCTTGCCGATGGGCGAGACGAGGTCGACGATGCGGGCGATCATGTTGTTGGAGTCGCCCGAGACCTCGAGGCGCAGCTTCGAGTCGGGGAAGAGCGGGGTGAGGTCCTCGAACCGGGGACGGCTGCGGGCCTCCTCCGGCGTCATGTCGTTGACGGTGTCGATGCGCAGCAGGGCCGGGTACTTCTCGTTGCTTCCGGCGGGCCGGCTGGCGCCCTTGATGTAGTCGCCCTTGCGCAGGGCGAACCGCCGCACCTGGGACAGTGAGACGTAGGCGTCGCGCCCACCGGCCAGGTAGCCGCTGGTGCGGAGGAAGCCGTAGCCCTCGTCGCGCAGGTCGAGAAGGCCCTCGGCGGGGACCAGCTCGCCCGAGTAGCTCCCCGGATCCTGGCCGCGATCCTGCTGGATGTCGCGCTCGCTGCGGTCGCGGCCCCGGCGCCGGCGGCTGCGGCGGTTGCCGGGCTCGCCGTCCTGGCCGGAGAACTGCTGGGGCTGCTGGTTGCCGCGGCTGCCGTCGCGCTGCTGCTGGCCCCGCCCGCCCTGGTCACGATTCTGCTCGCGGTTCTGATCACGGTTCTGCTGGTCGCGGTTCTGCTGGTCGCGTCCGCCGCCACCCTCACGCTCGCGCCGGCCGCCGTCGTCCTGGCCCTGCCGCCCGCCGCGGTCGTCGGACCGCTGCTGGGGGGCGGGAGCGGTGGTCGTGGCCGCCGTGTCGGGGGCGGTCTCGGCTTCGGTGGTGGCGGTGGCGCTGTCGGCGGTGGTGCCGGCGTCGGCGTTGGCGGCCGAAGAGCCGTCCTCGGGCGCCGCCGCAGGCGCCTCGGGAACCTCGGATGCGTCGGGGACCTGAGCGTTGGCGATCGCCTCGGTGGCGGCCTCGGCCCCACCGTGGGCACCCTCTCCGTTCGACGCGGCCGTCGCCGAGGGCGCGGCCTGGACTTCGAGCGTGCCCTGGACGACGCCCGCGCCTTCGGCCCGCGCGGCGGCATCGCCCTCGACGGCCGGCGCGGCCGTCGCCGCGGCCGCGGCCTTGGCGCCGTTGGCCGACGCCCGCGTCCTCGACCGCTTGGGGCGGTCGTCGGGCGGCGCGGTCTCGATGCCGGCCTCACGCAGGATCTGGTCGATCAGGGTCGCCTTGGACGCACGGGCGGCGGGCTTGACGCCCATCGCCTCGGCGATGGCCGCCAGCTCGTCACGCTCCTTCCGCTCCAGAACGGAACGCTCGAGCGCCTGAGGGGCCATGCTGCTCATATCTCGCCTCCTGACCCGGTGCCGGTCGGTGTGTCGCGCTGTGCGCCACGGCCGACCCGGGCCTTGCGGGTGCTGGGGTATTTGGGTTGAAGGGATTCTCCGGCGTACCGCAAGGCGGGACTGGCCGAAGACTTTCCGCCGTGCTCGCGCTCGAGATGTGCGGTCAGGTGATCTCTAACCGGAACAGCTGCGGTTGTCACAAAGGAGAAACGACGACCGGGAATCGGCTCGAGTAGGCCGGACCGGAAGACGGTGGTGGAAACCACCCGGACCCGGGAAGCTCCGGGATCTCGTGCCAAGTCCCGGACGCACTTTTCCAGGACGCCCGCGCTCGAGTCGGCGAACGATGGCGCTCCCATGGTACCGGTACCCGGTGCCCTGGGCAAACACCGGGGCAGGCTCCGGGCGGCGTTGGGCACGGTGGAGCGGAAAAGGGCGGAAGGTAAGCGGTCGGGACGGGCCGGCACGACGGATTCGAGGTGCTGGCCGTCCACCACCACGAGTGCCGGCACGGTCACCTCGCGAGAGAACGGACTGGGTAGCGGGAGGGCGGTGCGCCGGAAAATCAGGTCGAAAAGCGCCGGTGCCAGGAAGGGAGCGGCGCACGCTTGCTCCTCAGGCCGGTGCCAACCGGCCGTACCTCATGATACCCGATACCGCTCAGGTAGGAACGCGCCCCGTCAGCCGGGCCATCAGCTCGTGGCCGGGCACCACCGGCGTCGAGGCGACGCCCGCCTCGGTGTACACGCCGCCCGGCCCGTCCTGGTGGGAGTCGGCCAGCACGTACGGCACGGGGTCGCCCGTGTGGGTACGGGTGCGCAGCGAGGTGGGGTGGTCGGGCAGGAGCAGCAGCCGCCACGGCCCGAGGGCGTCGAGCCCCTCCAGCAGGGGACCGAGTATGCGACGGTCCCAGTTCTCCAGGGCCTCGACCTTGGCCGCCACGTCGCCGGCGTGGCCCGCCTCGTCGCTCGCCTCCACGTGGATGAGGAACAGGTCGGCCCCGTCGGCCAGCGCCTTCAGGCAGGCGTCGCGCTTGCCCTCGTAGTTGGTGTCGTACCAACCGGTCGCGCCCTCCACCGCCACCGCCGGGATGCCGGCCAGCGCGCCCAGTCCCCGCACCAGGTCGACCGCCGACACGAGCTGGGCATCGAGCCCGTAGATGTCACGAAAGGACGGGATGGCGGGCTGCGGCCCCTGCCCCCACAGCCAGATCTGGTTGGCGGCAACGTCGGGAAAGCGGGCCAGGACCTCGCGCGACGCGTCCATGAGAGAGATCAGGAAGTCGCCCGAGGGCCCGCTGGGCAGGACGGCGGCCTTGCCCGTGAGGTCGTGGGGCGGGGTGCAGGCGGCGTCGGCCCTGTCCTTGGGTGCGATCACGATATGGCGGTACTGCACGCCCGGGTGGAACGAGATCCCACTGCGGCCCAGCGACTCGTCCAGGGCGGCGATCACTTCCGCCGCCGCCTCGGTGCTGGGGTGGCCGCCGGCGAAGTCGGCCATCGTGCCGTCGGGGTCGACCCTCACGAGGTTGCAGCGGTAGGCGACCTGGTCGGCGTCGAGACGGAGGCCCATCGCCGCCGCCTCGATGGGCGCCCGGCCCGTGTGGTATTTCGCGGGGTCGTAGCCCAGGATCGAGAGGTTCCCGACGTCGCTGCCCGGTGGAAAGCCGGCGGGGATGGTCGCGGCCCGGCCCACCTCGGACCGGGCGGCGAGGGCGGCGAGCGTCGGCATGGCCGCCGCCTCCAAGGGCGTACGGCCGCCCAGCTCGTCGATGGGCTCGTCGGCGGCGCCGTCGGGGACACAGACCACGTACTTCATGGCCCCGCATCGTAGGGGTTCGAGATTGAATACCGACCGAACGTCGGTACGCTCGAAGACTGTGCGACCTCGTGCGCTTACTTCGGTCGCGCTCCTCCTGGCCGTCCTGCTCGCGGGGTGCGGCGGGTCGGGAGGCGAAGCCCAGATCGGCGGCGGGGTCGGCACGCTGGCGCCCACGAGCACGGGGCCGCCCGACGGCACGTCGGACACCACCACAGGTCCCCAACCCACCACGCGGCCGCCGGCGACCGCCCGTCCCGGGCCCGCCCCCACCAGCCCACCGGCCACGGCCCCGACCCCGCCGCCCACCCCGCCGCCCCCCGAGTCGGGCCTGGCCGACGTCGACATCCGTCTGACGCGGATCGCAACCGGGTTCAGCGATCCTCTGGCCATGGCGGTGCGGCCGAATGACGGCGCGCTGTACATCGCCGAACGGCGCGGCCGAGTTCGGGCGGTGCGCAACGGGTCGATCGACGACACCGCCGTGCTGGACATCGGCGGCGACGTCGGAGGCAGCGGCGATTCGGGGCTGCTGGGGATGACGTTCTCCCCCGACGGCGGCCGCCTCTACGTCAACTACACGGACGGGAACAACGACAGCCACATCGTCGAGTTCGTCATGGCCGGCGGCAACGCCGATCCTGCCACCCGCCGTGAGGTGCTGTTCGTCGACCAGCCGTACTCCAACAACAAGGGTGGGCACCTCGCCTTCGGGCCCGACGGGCGGCTCTACATCGGCCTGGGCGACGGCGGCGGCGGCGGTGATCCCCAGGACAACGGCCAGAGCCTCAACCGGCTGCTCGGCAAGATGCTGCGCATCGACCCGCGGCCCGACATCGGCTCCCCCTACACCGTCCCCGCCGACAACCCGTTCGTAGGCCAGGGCGACGCCCGCCCCGAGATCTGGGCCTACGGGCTGCGCAACCCGTGGCGCTACTCGTTCGACCGCCTGACCGGCGACCTCTGGATCGGCGACATCGGCCAGAACGCCCGGGAGGAGATCGACTACACCCCCGTGGGCGCCCGGGGCGGCCAGAACTACGGGTGGGCCCGCCTCGAGGGCAGCCGTACCTACTCGGGGGCCGCCCCCTCCAACGCCGTCCCGCCGATCTTCGACTACCCCCGGGCGGGCGGGAACTGCGCCGTTACGGGCGGCTACGTGTACCGCGGCAACCGCATCCCCGACCTCGCCGGCGCCTACGTCTACGCCGACCGCTGCGTGGGTCAGGTCCAGGCCCTGCGCCAGAGCGGCGGCCGCGTCGTCGACCAGCGCTCGCTGGAAGCCTCGGCCCGCCCCATCACCTCCTTCGGCCAGGACGGCGCCGGCGAGCTCTACGTCCTCTCCGGCGACAGCCTCCTCCGCATCGACCCCGCGTAGCCACCGTTTTGGGGCGTTCAGACCACGTGGGACGTGGTTGCGGCGCCCCGAATGGCCCGCCAGACCGTCTCGACCGGGGCGCGGCTGCGCAGGAGCTCCCGGAGCACCCCCGGTGCCGTTGCGGCCCCGGGGCGTGACACACCACCGATTCGGGGCGTTGCAACCACACCCAGCGTGGTCCAGACGCCCCAAAACGAGGCGGTTGCTACAGCCCGAGTTCGGCCCGGACCGCGCCCAGGTCGGCGTCGACCGGAGAGGGCACGGCGATCTCGGCGATGGCCCGGTCGGGGTCCTTGAGGCCGTGGCCGGTGAGGGTGCAGACGACGGTGGCGCCCGGGAAGG
>DASUXN010000160.1:0-4272 GCA_036377875.1 Acidimicrobiales bacterium | reverse complement strand
TTCAGCCTCCGGCCGGGGCGGCGGGCGAGCTGACCGGCCTGCTGCTCATGCGGGCCTGGCACGCCGACCACCCGGGCGCCCGCCCGCGCCGGCGGGTGCTGATCCCCGACTCGGCCCACGGCACCAACCCGGCGTCGGTCACCCTCGGGGGCTACGACGTCACCCAGGTCCCGTCCGACCACCGTGGGCTGGTCGACGTGGCCGCCCTGCGGGACCGCCTCGACGACGACGTGGCCGGGATCATGCTCACCAACCCCAACACCCTCGGCCTGTTCGAGGAGGACATCGTGGAGATCGCGGCGGCGGTCCACGAGGTGGGCGGGCTGCTCTACTACGACGGGGCCAACTTCAACGCCATCCTCGGCGTCAGCCAGCCGGGGGCCATGGGCTTCGACATCGTCCACCTGAACCTCCACAAGACGTTCGCCGTGCCCCACGGCGGCGGTGGGCCCGGGGCCGGCCCGGTGGCGGTGACGGAGCGGCTGGCGCCCTACCTGCCCGGCCCCCGGCCGGTGCGGGGCGCCGAAGGTTGGGAGTGGGCCATGCCCGAGCGGTCGATCGGCCGCGTCCACTCCTGGCACGGCAACGCCCTCGCTCTGGCCCGGGCCTGGTCGTACATCCTGGCCAACGGGGGCGACGGGCTGCGCAAGGTGGCCGAGGGGGCCGTGCTCAACGCCAACTGGCTGCGCAACCGGCTACGGGGCGTCTACGACATCCCCTACGACCGCCCCAACATGCACGAGTTCGTGGCCTCGGCGGCCGGGCTCAAGAAGCGCAACGGCCTGCGCGCCCTCGATGTCGCCAAGCGGCTGCTGGAGGAGGGCTTCCACGCCCCCACCGTCTACTTCCCGCTGATCGTCGAGGAGGCGCTCATGATCGAGCCCACCGAGACCGAGAGCCCCCAGACCCTCGAAGCCCTGGCCGACGCCCTCCTGCGCATCGCCGAGGAACCGGGTGAAGAAGCCCGCCAGGCTCCCCGCACCACCCCCGTCCGCCGGGTCGACGAGGCCCGCGCCGCCCGCCAGCTCATCCCCACCTTCGACGCCCGTCCCTAGGCCGCCGGCTGCTCACGGGAGGGGGCTCGGCGGGCGACAGAAGCCGGGTCCGCGAAAAGAGGCGAAGCCGACGTGGCCACGCTGCCCGTCCTCGTGCAGGCCCTCACCCGCATCGCGGAGCGGGTGCTCGGGGTCTTCCGGTCGCCGGCTAGCTGCCCGGGGCGGGCGCCTGGGGCGCAGCGTCGGGGTCGGGCCACTCGTCGGTCATGGCGTCGGACCCGGGGCCGGCGTTTTGCTGGTCGACCACGTAGTCCTCGCCCTCCTCGTCCTCCAACACGGCGCTCTGGGTCTGGTCGGAGAGCGGGTCCTGGTCGTCGGGGAGCACGTCGGGCATGGCCGCCAACCTACCCGCGAGGCGTCCAGCGGAAGGCCTTGGCCGCCACGACCGCCCCGAACAACCCCCACGCCAACAGCATCCCGAGGTGGTCCCAGGCGATGCCGGCGCCGGTCGTGCCCGGGTCGAAGGCGGACAGGAACGACTGGAACAGGTGGCGCACCGGGAAGATCGAGGCGAACGACCGCATCCACTCGGGCAGGCTCGAGTCGGGGATGAACACGCCCGAGAAGAAGTAGAGGGGCAACATGATGGCGTTGGTCACCGCCGGGGCGGCGTTCTCGGACGGGATGATGGCGGTCATGGCGAAGCCCAGGGCGCAGCAGGCGGCGGTTCCGACCAGCACGGTGAGGGCCAGACCCGGCATGGTGCGCGACGGCACGCTCACGCCGTAGACGATCCGGCCCAGGGCGGTAACCAACACGACCATCAGCACGGTGATCACCGTCGCGGTGAGGACCCGTCCGGCCAGGTACACCCACGGCGGCAGGGGAGTGCTGCGCACCCGCTTGAGCAGCCCCTTCTCCCGTAGGATGGTGAACGTGATGGCGAGGTTGACGATCGTCGCCGACACCACCGCGAGGGTGACGATCCCGGGCACGTAGTAGGTCGACGCCTTGATGGGCCGCCCGTCGACCTCGGCCGTGTCGTTGCCGAAGATCGACACGAACAGGAACAGGAACAGCAGCGGCATCACGACGGTGAAGAACACCGCCGCCGGTTCCCGCCAGAACTGCTTCTGGTCGTAGCGGTACTGGTGCAGCAGCAGTGACGAGGTGGACTTCACGGTGCTGGTTTTCACAGTGCCTGGTTCCCGGTCAGCTCCAGGTAGACGTCCTCCAGCGACGGCCGGTGCGCCTCCAACCCGTCCAGCTCGACGCCCTGGCCGACCGCCCAGCCCGTCAACGCGGCCAGGTCACGGGTGGCCGCTTCGGTGATCAGCTCCACCCGTCGACCGCCGGCCGGGCGCACCCGCCCGGCCAGAGCGGCAGGCAGGTCGCTCGCCGACAGCCCGGGGGGCAGCCCGAAGGTGACCACCGTCACGGCCGCCTCCCGCCGGCCCAGCTCCTGAGGACGTCCCTGGGCCACGATCCGGCCGTCCTTCAGGATCGCCACCCGGTCGGCGAGGTGCTGGGCCTCGTCCATGTAGTGGGTGGTGAGGAACACGGTCTTGCCCAGGTCGCGGAGGTTGGCGATCAGCTCCCAGGCCGAGCGGCGGGCGGCGGGGTCGAAGCCGGTGGTGGGCTCGTCGAGGAACAGCAGCTCGGGATCGCCGATGAGGGCCAGGGCTACGTCGAGGCGGCGCTGCTGGCCGCCCGAGAGCTTGGAGTTGCGCTGGTCGGCGGCCTCGGCCAGGCCCACGAGCTCGATCGTCTCGTCGACGCCGCGAGGCGAGCGGTAGTAACCGGCGTACATGGTGAGCGTTTCCCGGGGCGTGAGCAGCGAAGGCAGGCGCAGCTCCTGGAGGACGACACCCACCCGCTCCCGCCAACCGCCTGGCGGGTGGTGGGGGTCGGCGCCCAGCACCGATACCTCTCCGGCCGTCCGCTCGCGGTAGCCCTCGAGGATCTCGACGGTGGTCGTCTTGCCCGCCCCGTTGGGACCCAGGAAGGCGAAGATCTCGCCCCGGTCCACGGTCAGGTCGAGACCCCGCACCGCCTCCCGCTCGCCGTAGGACTTGCGCAGGCCGCTCACGGTGATCACGGGCTCGGCCACGTCGGCCGATCCTACGGGGGTCACCGCCGGGGGGCCGCTCACCGCCGACGCCCCGACTTTCGGCGCTGCTGTCGCCGCCGCTGGCGGGCTCGGGCCCTGGCCCTCTCCTGCCGCCGCCGGCGCCGGGCCACCCCGATGTAGACCGCCACGCCGGCCGTCGCCAACCCGCCCAGGACCAGCGCCGCCGCGCCGGCGGCGCCGCCGCCCGAGTCGTCCGCCGCGGTTGTCGGCGGGGTCAGAGCGGGAGAGGCGGCGACGAGGTAGTACCCGGGGCCCTGGGCGGGGCCCGTCATCCCGTGCGTGTTCCCGAACGGCCGGGCCGCCACCGTCCGCCATGCCTGCCCGTCGCCCGAGAACAGCAGGGTGTCCCCTTGGGTGGCGCCGGTGAGGGCGACGGTCGCCGACGGGGCGACGGCGGCCACGGCCGTCCCCGACGGCTGGTAGGCCAGGCCCAGCTGGTACACGTTGCCGACGGGCCGCAGGTCGGGCGGCAGGGGCCCGAGCGTCGCCGGCGCCAGCGGGGTGAGCTCCACCGCCACCGACGTGTCGGGCGGGTTGGCGGCGATGGCGCCGGCGGGAAGCGTGACGATGGCCTGGGCGTCGGGCGTGCTGGCGTTGATCGGCTCCGAACCCGCTTCGCCCACCGTCACCGCGGTACGCGCCGCCTGGGGCGGGAAGTTGGCAGAGGCCAGCTCGGGCGGAGGGCTCACGTAGTTGTAAGGCGGAGGAGGCGCGAAGCCGTCGAACAGCGGCCGTCCCGCCTCGGGCACGAGCACGTGGGTTACCGCCGCCACCGCCGTGTACAGCAGGGCCAGGGCCAGCCCCGCCCGCCTCATCAGAGAATCGGAATGGCTTGCAGCGGCCGGGTGGCGAAGCCGGGAGGCCACACCACGGCCTGCGTCCTGTCGTCCACCCACTGCCAGATGACGCTCACCGCGGCGCGGTTCTCGCCCGCGTCGAGAACACCCGGCCCGCTCAGGTCCAGGCCCGCCCCGTTGGGCAGCGACCCGGGCCCGAGCTTGAGGCTGCGGGCGGCAGCGGCCACCGCCGCCGGGTCGTCCGCGGCCGCGCCCGCGGCGGGCAGGACGTGGCCGACCAGGGCCCACGTGTTGGCGAACCCGGACAGGGCGGCGGGGGTCATGTCCTCCTGGTAGCGCTGCCGGTACC
>DASUXN010000159.1:0-2674 GCA_036377875.1 Acidimicrobiales bacterium | reverse complement strand
CCGCTCGGTGGCGTCCTCCGGGCAGCGGGGGCAACGGAAGCGCAGGGGCACGAGCGGCTGGCGTTCGGGCACCCGGTCGACGACCACGTTGAGGAAGAGACCGACGGCGAAGCCCAGCACGCCGACCGCCGCGACAGCCAGCGGGTTCATCTACCGGTGAGCTCGGCGAGGGCGGCGGCGGACATCACCGCCACCGGCGCCTCCTGGCCCGTCCACATGCGGAAGGCCAATGCGGCCTGGTGGACGAGCATGCCGATGCCGTTGACGGCCATGGCGCCCTGCGCCCGGGCCGCTTCGACGAGTGGAGTGATGGCGGGCTTGTAGACCAGGTCGACGACCAGCTGACCCGGGCCCAGGTCGGCGGGGTCCAGGGGCAGGTGGCCGGCGGTCTCCTCGCCGATCATGCCGAGGGGAGTGGCATTGACGACCATGTCCGCCTCGCCGGCGTCGGCGATGACCCCCACCCGGCCGCATTCCCCGGCCAGGGCGGCAACGGCCTCGACCCGGGCCGGCGTACGCCCCGCCACCACGACCTCGGCCGCGCCCGCGTCCGCCAGGGCTCTGACCACCGCCCGGGCCGCTCCGCCCGCCCCTACCACGAGGCACCGCCGGCCGGCGGGATCGAACCCCTCGTCGTCCTTCAGGGCCCGCAGGAAGCCGGGGCCGTCGGTGTTCTCGCCCCGCAGGCGCCCCGCGGCATCCCGCACGACGGTGTTGGCCGCCCCCAGCGCTTCGACGAGCGGAGAGCGGACGTCGACCGCGGCCGCCACCGCCTCCTTGTGGGGGATGGTGACCGAGAGCCCGTCGATGCCGAGGGCTCTCATGCCGGCCATGGCGCCGTCCACGTCACCGGGCAGGACGTCGAAGGCGAGGTAGACCCAGTCGAGGCCCAGCGCCCGGAAGGCGGCGTTGTGCATGGCCGGCGACAGCGAGTGGCCGACGGGATGGCCGAGTACGGCCGCCACGCGGGTGGCGGCCCCGGGCCGCCACGAATGGGGCTTGGTCAGCGCGACTTCACCCGACGAGTCCCTTGCGCGTGGCCTCGGCCACGTGCCGATTGAACTCCTCGAGGGTCGTCGAGAACGCGTGCTTGCCGTTCTCCTCGATGAGGACGTAGAAGATCCACGGCCCCGGCGGCGGCGAGAGCGTCGCCTCGAGCGCCGCGCGGCCTGGTGCGGCGATCGGCCCGGGCGGCAGCCGGTCGATCTTGTAGGTGTTGTATGGCGAGTTGACCTCGCGGTCGGCGAACGTCACGAAGTTCTTGTCGGTGCGGAGCGCGTAGAGAACGGTGGCGTCGATCTGGAGCGGCATCTCGCGCTCGAGGCGGTTGTAGATCACACGGGCGATGGGGCCGCGGTCCTCGGGGACCTTGGCCTCGCGCTCGACCATGGAGGCGATCACGACCGCCTCGTAGGGCGTCACCTTCAGCCGGCTGGCGGCGTTGGCGATGCCGAGCTCGGTCACCGTTCGGTCGAAGCTCTCGACCATCCGACGCAAGATGTCGGCCTCGTCGTCGGTCTCCTCGAAGAAGTAGGTCTCGGGGAGGATGAGGCCCTCGAGGTTGTTGTTGCCCGGCGGTGAGTACTGGGAGCGGACCTGGCCGCTGCGAGCGATCTCGAGGAAGCGCTCGGCCGAGCGGCCTTCCATCTCGCCCACCTTCTGGGCGATCTTCTCGAGCGTCAGCCCTTCGGGCACTGTGAGGGGGATCTGCTCACGGGTGGAGACCGCCCCTCCGGCCAGCACGTCGACCACCGTGCCCATGCTCTCGTTCTTGTGGAGGGTGAACTCGCCCGCTTCCACGTTGTCGGAGCCGTTGAGCTTCACGTAGTACTTCCAGACGGTGGCGCTCTTGATCACACCCTCCCGTTCCAGGAGGTCGCCGATCTCGGAGACCGACATCCCGTCCTCGACGCGGATGCGCACCACGTCGCCGGGGGCGCCGGGCGGGTTCACCTGGTTCTTGATCCATATCCCGCCGGCGGCCAGGACCAGCAGGACAGCCACGAGCGTCCCCAGAAGTATCCAGGGCCACCCCCTGCCCTCGCGGAAGCCGGCATCGTCGTCGTCGAGGTCGTAGGGGGCAAGAACGTTCATCGGCGCTCCGTTCCTGGCTCACTTGAGGCGCGGGCCCTGTGCCCGGAACGCCCGTCGAGCCAGCTCTGAAGAAGGACGGTGGCCGCCGCCTCGTCGACAACCCGGCGTTGGGCGCGGGATCGCATCCCCGCACCGGCCAGCGACCGGGAGGCGGTCACCGTCGTGAACCTCTCGTCGTACAGCTCGACGGGGACCCCCAGGGCCGCCTCGAGCGTCGCCGCCTCCGCCGCTACCTTCTGGGCCGCCGGCCCGTGGGAGCCGTCGAGGGACAAAGGGAGTCCCACCACCGCCCGCTCCGCTCCCGTCTCCTCCACGACGCGGGCCAGGGCGGCGTGATCGGCCGCAATGTCCCCGGACCGTTGCACGGTGCCCCGCCCGACGGCCAGCACGCCCCCGGAATCGCTCACGGCCACGCCGATGCGCCGCTCCCCGAAATCGATCCCGATGGCTCTCACCCTCCCGCGCTCCCCACCGTCTGGCGGGCGTGCTCCAGCGCCTCGTCGAGGCGGCTGGGGTCACGGCCCCCGGCGACGGAAACCTCTTTGCCCTTGCCCGCCCCACCGCCGACCATGCGGGCGGC
>DASUXN010000158.1:0-2549 GCA_036377875.1 Acidimicrobiales bacterium | reverse complement strand
AGGATGTTGGCCTCGTCCGCGGTCAGGAGGCCGGCCCGCTTGAGCCCGGCCACGTGGGCCCGGGACCCGGCGATGTCGTCGGGAGCGAGCCGGACGTCGAACTGCAGGCTGGCCGTGAACTCCCACAGTGCGTCCGCCGATTCGCCCGCCAGGCGCGTCCGCCAGAGAGTCATCGGCGGTCGCGCCGCGTCCGGCCACGGCGTTCAGGCCACGCAGGCCGGGTCACCGGTTGCGCCGGGCCTGGCGTTCGGCCCACGTCTCGACGCTGAGGCCCCACAGGCGGACGAACCCGGCCGCGTCCTGGTGGCGGAACCGGTCGGCGGCGTCGTAGGTGGCGAGGCTGTAGTCGTAGAGGCTGGACGGGCTGCGCCGGCCCTCGGCGGTGACCCGGCCGGGCTCGCAGTGCAGCCGCACGTCGCCCGTGACCCAGCGCTGGCTGGATTCGATGAAGGCGTCGAGGGCGTCCTTCAGGGGCGAGAACCACAGGCCGTCGTAGACGAGCTCCGCCCAGCGGGGCTCGAGGCGCGCCTTCTCGTGGGCCACGTCACGCTCGAGGGTGATGCTCTCCAGGTCGGCGTGGGCCAGAAGAAGGGCCAGGGCGCCGGGGGCCTCGTAGACCTCGCGGCTCTTGATGCCGACCCGGCGGTTCTCGATCATGTCGAGGCGACCCCAGCCGTAGGCGCCGACAACAGTGCCCAGGTTGACGATGAGCTCGTGCAGGGGAAGGGCCTGGCCGTCGAGGGCGGTGGGGATGCCTCGGTCGAAGCTGACGACCACGTCGACGGGCTCGGTGGCCACCGGCACCGTCGTCTCGTAGACGTCGTCGGGCGGCCGGGCCCACGGGTCCTCCAGCACCCCGCACTCGACGGCCCGCCCCCAGAGGTTCTCGTCGACCGAGTACGGGTTCTTGCGGGTGGCGGTGACCGGGATCGAGTAGCGCTCGGCGTACTCGATGGCGTCCTCCCGGGTGAGGCCCCATTCCCGTACCGGCGCCAGCACCTCCAGGTCGGGGGCCAGGGCCCGCACCGACACCTCGAAGCGGACCTGGTCGTTGCCCTTGCCCGTGCACCCGTGGGCCACCGCGTCGGCCCCGTGCTCGCGGGCGGCGGCGACGAGGTGGCGGGCGATGATCGGCCGGGACAGGGAGGAAACGAGCGGGTAGCGGCCCTCGTACAGACCGTTGGCCTTGATGGCGGGGGCGACGAAGTCGCGGGCGAACTCCTCCCGGCAGTCGACGACCATGGCGTCGACCGCACCGGCGGCGAGGGCCCGCTCCCGGACCTCGTCGAAGTCCCCGCCCTGGCCGACGTCGGCGGCGAGGGCGATGACATCCACCCCCAGCTCCTCGTTCATCCACCGCACGGCCACCGACGTGTCGAGGCCGCCGCTGTAGGCGAGTACAACCCGCTTGGGCATCACACTGCTCCTTGGGAAATGGGGGGGCGGGCCAGGGTAGCCAGCCGTCGATCGGGGGCTCACAGGCCGGCCAGCTCGGAGAGGCGGCGGGCGACGGACTCGCCGCCGGCCCGCTCGGTGGCGACGACCAGCACGGTGTCGTCGCCGGCGACGGTGCCGAGGATCTCGGCCAGCCCGGCCCGGTCGACGGCCGAGCCGACCACGTGGGCCGAGCCGGGCGGGGTGCGCAGGACGACCAGGTTGGCCGAATGGGAGACCTCGACCACCCACTCGCCCAGCACCCGCTTGAGGTGCTCTTCGGGGGCGGGACGGTCCCAGGCCTGGTCGGGGATCACGTAGACGAGGTCGCCGCCCGGCATGCGGGCCTTGACCGCCCCCATCTCCTCGAGGTCGCGCGACACGGTGGCCTGGGTGGCGACGACGCCCTCGGCCGCCAGCAGGTCGACGACCTGTTCCTGGCTCGTGACCGCGTGCTGTTCGAGGATGCGGGCCAGCCGGTGCTGGCGCTGAGGCTTGGCCAGCCTCACGGGTTCGCCTGCTGCGAGAGCCACAACAGCAGCCCCCGCTGGGCGTGCAGGCGGTTGGCGGCCTGCTGCCACACCATGCTCTGGGGGCCGTCGACCACCGATGCCGCCACCTCCTCGCCTCGATGGGCGGGAAGGCAGTGGAGAAAGACGGCGGTGGGGGCGGCCGCGGCCAGAAGGGCGTCGTCCACCTGGAAGCCGGCGAAGTCGCGCCGGCGGCGGTCGGCCTCCTCCTCCTGGCCCATCGACGCCCACACGTCGGTGTAGACGGCGTCGGCGTCCTTGACGGCCTCGGCCGGGTCGGTGGTGAGGAGGGTGCCGGTGCGGGCCACGACGTCGGCGGGGGGCTCGTAGCCGGCCGGAGTGGCGACGCGCACGGCCAGGCCGGCCAGGGCGCCGGCCGTCATGAGCGAACGGCACACGTTGTTGCCGTCGCCCACGTAGGCCAGCGTGCGGCCCGTCAGGTCGGGGCCGAACCGCTGGCGCAGCGTGTGCAGGTCGGCCAGGTCCTGGCTGGGGTGGGTGGCGTCGCTGAGCAGGTTCACCACGGGGACGGTCGCCGCCCCCGCCAGCCGCTGAAGCACGCGGTGGTCGAAGACGCGGGCGCCG
>DASUXN010000157.1:0-2287 GCA_036377875.1 Acidimicrobiales bacterium | reverse complement strand
GAGGAGGAGCCAGATGACCAGAACCGCAACCGGCAGAGCGGCAGCGACTTCGCAGACGACCATGCGGGCCGTCGTGCAGGACAGCTACGGCGAGGCGCCCGAAGAGGTGCTGCGCGTTGATGAGGTCAAAAGGCCTCGGATTGGGGCCGACGAGGTGCTCCTACGGGTGCGAGCGGCGGGCGTGGACCGGGGCACGTGGCATCTGATGGCTGGCCGTCCCTATCTCATGCGGGCCCTCGGCTTCGGTGTTCGTGGCCCTCGAGCGAAGATCCCCGGGCTCGACGTGGCCGGGATCGTGGACGCCGTCGGCACCGGCGTGACGGAGTTCGCCGTGGGCGACGAGGTCTTCGGTACGGGCAAGGGCACGTTCGCCGAGTACGCCGTGGCCAAAGCCGACCGGCTGGCCACCAAGCCCCCGAACCTCTCGTTCGAGCAGGCGGCGGCCGTGCCCGTTTCAGCCACGACCGCACTCCAGGCCCTGCGCAAAGGCAAGGTCCGGTCCGGCGAGCGTGTCCTGGTCGTCGGTGCGTCCGGAGGAGTGGGCACCTACGCCGTGCAGATCGCCAAGGCGCTCGGAGCTGAGGTCACCGGCGTCGCCAGCACGTCCAAGCTCGACGTGGTCAGGTCGCTCGGCGCCGACCACGTTCTCGACTACACGGTCGAGGACTTCACCGACGGGCGGCGCCGCTACGACGTGATCATCGACATCGGCGGGAACCGGCGGCTGTCCGATCTCCGCCGGGCGCTGACGCCGAGGGGACGGCTGGTGCTGACGGGGGGAGAGAACGGCGGGAAGGTACTCGGCGGCATCGAGCGCAACCTGCGGGCTGTGCTCGTCTCGCTGTTCGTGAGCCAGAAGCTCGGTGCCTTCGTGGCCCGCCAGCGCAGGGCGGACTTGATCGAGCTGCGCGAGCTGATCGAGTCGGGCGCAGTCGTGCCTGCGGTGGAGCGCACGTACCCGTTGAACGAGGCCGCCGCAGCCGTACGACAGCTGGCCGACGGACTGGTGCGTGGCAAGGTGGTCGTCACCGTGTGACGGCGATCATGCGGAATGCGGACAGCTGGCCCGCGGTCCGACGTACCACCCCGACGAACCGACAAGGAGGCACCATGACGTTCAACCTGAACAGCATCATGCTGGGGTCCGAAGACTCGAAGCGGCTGGCCGACTTCTACACGAAGGTCCTCGGCGCGCCGCAATCTCAGTGGAGCGACCCGGACAACGGCTGGTTCGGCTTCCAGGCCGGCCAGGGCGGGCTCATGATCGGCCCGCACAGCGAAGTCAAGGGCCAGAACGAGCAGCCGGGCCGGCTCATGTTCAACCTCGAGACGTCGGACGTGAAGGGTGAGTACGAGCGGATTAAGGGCGAGGGCGCCGAGGTCGTGGCCGAGCCGTACGAGCCCGGGGGCGAGGGAAGCGGGATGTGGATGTGCACGTTCGCCGACCCCGACGGCAACTACTTCCAGCTGACGTCGCCGTGGAATCCTGAGGCGTCGTAGGCGAGGGGTTAGGGTGCGCCGTGGTCGACTTCGACCCTACGGCGTACGGCGCATCCGGCATCGCCGACGACTACGACCGCCTCTACGGGGCCGAGTGGGACACCGATGCGGCCGTCGAGCTCCTGGCCGAGCTGGCGGCGGGAGGGCGGGTCCTGGAGCTGGGCATCGGCACCGGCCGGATCGCCCTCCCACTGGTGGCGCGAGGCATCGAAGTCCACGGGATCGACGCCTCGCCCGACATGGTGGCGGCCCTGCACGCCAAGCCGGGCGGGGAGGAGATCCCCGTCCACATAGGGGACTTCTCGACGGTCGACGCCGGGCGCGGGTTCTCGCTCGTCGCCATCCCGTTCAACACGATCTTCGCCCTCCCCGACCAGGACGCGCAGGTGGCCTGCTTCATAAACGCCGCTCGCCACCTGGCGCCGGGCGGGGCCTTCGTCGTCGAGGCGTGGGTCCCCGACCTCGGACCTTTTCGGCACAACCGGCTGGTGCGGCCGAGAGTGAGTCGCGAGGAGATTCTGTCGATCGAGACCGTCACCCTCGATCCCGTCGACCAGATGATGCGGACGACGCAGGCCGTGCTGTCGGACCGCGGCGTCCGCCTGTACCCGGCCAACCACCGCTATGCCTGGCCAGCGGAGCTCGATCTCATGGGGCGGCTCGCCGGGTTCGTCCGGGAGGTTCGCTGGGAAGACTGGCGGCGGACGCCGTTCGACGGCCAAAGCCGCGCTCACGTCACCGTTTACCGGCTGGCTCCAGATGAACCACCCGCACCCGGGTGAGCTCG
>DASUXN010000156.1:0-3326 GCA_036377875.1 Acidimicrobiales bacterium | reverse complement strand
CGATCTGGGCCAGCACGCCGCCAATCAGTCCCAGTGACAGCCACGTCAGGTCCCGCCGCTTGGGAGTGCGGAACAGGGCGCCGAGGACGGCCAGGATGACCGCGATCGAGACCAGGCCGGTGATAGTCCGGTTCACGAACTCGACCATGGCGTGGTACTCGAGGGGCGCCACCACCCGGCTGTCGTCGCAGGTCGGCCAGTCCGGGCACCCGAGGCCCGAGCCCGTCACCCGCACCGCGCCCCCGGTCACGATGATGAAGCCGACGGCGATGGCGGCTACCAGCGTCAGTCGGCGGTAGGCAGCGGGCGTAATGCGCGGCGCTTGCATCCCCGGCGATCGTACGGCAGGGTCGGTTCGAAGCTCACATCCGCCGGCACACGTCCGCCGTCACCAAGGAGAGGCCGCCATGGCGCCCGTCGACCCGGCCGAGGAGGCCGCCGCCACCAAGCAGCAGCAGGAGGACGAGGTACTCGAGCGCGAGGGCCTCGAGACCGAACTCATGGACAAGGAAGAGTCCGAGGTCGGTGAGGACATCGACGCCGTGGACGGCGACCCGACGCCGTGACCAGGGAGTAGGCCGGCCGCCTCCTGGGCACAACCGAGACAGATAGGTGTCGCGGATGCAGGAGGAACCATGGCTACGCGAGCTGAAATCGAGACCCGGCAGGATCGGAGAGCGCTGGTCGAGGACGCCGGGTTCGGCCGCCTGTCGTTCGTGAGCGTCGTAGCCGGCGTGCTGTGCGCCTACGGCTTGTTCGCCGTGCTGCTGGGGCTGGGGGCGGGCGTCGTCGAGGCGATCAACGCCGACATCGACCTCGCCTCCGAGTGGGACGACCTGGGTGTCGCCGGCGGGCTGGCCGTGGCCGGCCTGCTGTTCCTTTCCTACCTGTTCGGAGGCTATGTGGCGGGCCGAATGGCTCGCCGATCGGGCACGCTCCACGGCGTGGCCGTCTTCGCCCTGGGCGTGCTGCTGGTCGCCGCCGCGGCTGCTCTGGCGCGTGCCCTGGGTGGCGACGACGTGGCCGCTTCCAACCTTCGTGACCTGGGCGTTCCCACCACCGCCGACGAATGGGGCAACATCGCCACGGTCGCCGGGCTCGCTTCGCTCGCAGGCATGCTCCTGGGCGGCCTGCTCGGCGGGGCGCTGGGCGAGCGCTGGCACGCCAAGCTGCTGACCCGGGCCCTGGACCCCCGCGTCGGCGCCGAGGCCGAAGCCCTGCGGGAGTCCGAGCGCCGCGCCGCCGAGGCCGAGCGCCGGTCGGTCGATGCCGACAACCGCCGCACCGGGGCGTTCGAGCGGGTCCGCAATGTCACGCCCCGCCGCACCCGCCGCGTCGACGGCGACGCACCGACCCAGGCCATCGACATGCGGGATGACGATCACGACTGGGACGGGGTCCACCGTGACCCTGACGCGACCCTCGGTGACGATCGGCGGGACACCGGCATCCGTCGCTTCCGGGGCAGAGGCGCCGACCTCGGAACGACCGAGGGCCTCGAGCCGGTTACGGGCCGGCGGACTGGGCCGTCGGACGGGCGTACTGGGTGACGTACAACTCGCGGTAGAGCCCGTTCTGCTCCAGTAGCTGCTGGTGGGTGCCGCGCTCGACGATCCGGCCGCCGTCCATGACGAGGATGAGGTCGGCGGCCTGGATGGTCGAGAGGCGGTGGGCGATCACCAGGGAGGTCCGCTCGTGCAGCGCCTCGGCCAAGGCTTGCTGGACGAGCAGCTCGGTTTCGGAGTCGAGGTGGGCGGTGGCTTCGTCGAGGATCACGATGGCCGGTCCCTTGAGGAGCACCCGCGCCAGGGCGAGGCGCTGCTTCTCGCCTCCTGACAGCCGGTAGCCCCGCTCCCCGACGATCGTGTCGTAGCCCTCGGGCAGCCCGGCGATGAGGTCGTGGATCCGGGCCGCCCGGCACGCGGCGACGATCTCGTCCTCGGAGGCGCTGGGGCGGGCGTAGCGGAGGTTCACCCGGATCGTGTCGTGGAAGAGGTGGGGATCCTGAGTGACCATCCCCACGGCGGCGGCGAGGGTGATCTGGGTCAGGTCCCGCACGTCGTGCCCGTCGACCGTCACCGTGCCGGACGTGACGTCGTAGAGACGCGGTACGAGCGAGCACAGCGTGGACTTGCCCGCGCCCGTGGGGCCCACGAGGGCGACCATCTGGCCTGGTTCGGCGACGAACGACACCCCCCGCAGGATCAGCTCCGACGGCTCGTCGGACAGGGGCGCCGTCACGTCGGACTCCAGCGACGCGATCGACACCGTCGACGGCGCCGGGTAGCGGAACCAGACGTTGTCGAACTGAATTCGACCGGTGGGGTCGATCAGGTCGTAGGAGCCGGGCGAGTCCTGGATCGCGGGGCGGGCGTCGAGCACCTCGAACACCCGCTCGAAGGAGACGAAGGCGGTCATCACGTCGACCTGGGCATTGGTCAGCTGCGTCATGGGCCCGTACAGGCGGGCGACGTAGAGGGCGAGGGCGGTGAGGGTGCCGACGCTGAGCGAACCGTCGATCACGAGCCGGGTCCCGAGCCAGTAGACGAGCACCGTGCCGACCGCGCCCAGCATGCCCAGGGCGGCGAAGAACACGCGGCCGAGCAGGGCCGTGCGGATTCCGATGTCGCGCACCCGGCCCGCCTTCTCGGCGAACTCGGCGGCCTCGCGATCGGGATGGCCGAAGAGCTTGACGAGCAGCGCACCCGAAACGTTGAACCGCTCGGTCATGTTGGTGTTCATGGCGGCCGACAGGTTGAACGACTCCTTCGTGAGCCGCTGGAGGCTCCGGCCGACCCGCTTGGCCGGGATCACGAACAGGGGCACGACAACGAGGGTCAGGAGGGTGAGGCGCCACTCCAGCCGCAGCATCACGGTGAGGGTCACGACCAGCGTCAGCACGTTCTGCACGATGCTGCCGAGGGTCGTGGTGAAGGCCCGCTGCGCGCCCTGGACGTCGCTGTTGAGCCGGCTGAGGAGGGCGCCCGTCTGCGTTCGGGTGAAGAAAGCCAACGGCATGCGGTTGACGTGCTCGTAGAGGGCCGAGCGAAGGTCGAAGATCAACCCCTCGCCGATGCGGGCCGTCCACCAGCGCTGGAACAGGTTGAGGATGAGATCGGTGACGGCCAGCCCGACGGCCAGCAGGGCCAGCTTGTTGAGCCCGGAAAGGTCACGGCGCGGGATGGCGTGGTGGTCGATGATCGCCCGGAAGACGAGCGGCGGGAGGATCGTGATGACGGCCGAGGCGAGGATCGTGGCGACGTAGCCGGCCAGCATGAAGCGGTAGGGCCGGGCGAAGGCCCACACCCGGCGCAGAACCAGGCGGT
>DASUXN010000155.1:0-2201 GCA_036377875.1 Acidimicrobiales bacterium | reverse complement strand
CGAGGAGGATCCCGCCGTGCCCGTGGACGAGGGCCTTGGGTAGCCCCGTCGTGCCCGACGAGTACAGCACCCACAGGGGGTGGTCGAACGGGACGGGCACGGGTTCGAAGCCGGCTCCGGTGACGGCCAGGTCGTCGAAGGTGACCCCGCCCTCTTCCAGGCCGAGGTTGGGGATCGTCACCGTCGACTCCACGGTGGGCAGCTCGGCCACCAGCCGGCGGACCACCTCCCGCCGGTCGTGCTCCACCCCCTTGAACACGTGGCCGTCCGCCGCCACCAGCACCTTGGGCTCGATCTGGCGGAACCGGTCGAGCACGGCCGTCGCCCCGAAGTCGGGCGAGCACGACGACCAGATCGCGCCCAGACTGGCGGTGGCGAGAAAGGCGAGAAGCGTCTCGGGGACATTGGGGGCGTACGCCACCACCCGGTCGCCGGGCCCCACGCCGAGGCCGCGCAGTCCGGCCGCCACCTCGGCCGTGCGTTGTCGCAGCTGGCCGAAGGTGAGCTGCCCGGGCGGGCGGTGCTCCGACCGGAACAGAACGGCCGTCTCGTCGTCGGGCCGGCGGAAGGCGTGGTCGGCGTAGTTGAGCTCCGCTCCCGGGAACCACTCGGCCCCGGGCATCGCCCGGCTGCCGAGCACCCGGTCGTACGGGGCGGCGGCACGTATCTCGCACCACTCCCACAGGGAGGCCCAGAACGCCTCGAGGTCGGCGACCGACCACGCCCACAGGTCGTCGTAGGTCCCGAAGTCCAGGCCCCTGGTCTCGGCCAGCCAGCGCCGGTAGCGGGTTAGCCGGCAGCCGGCCACCCGTTCGTCCGACGGTGTGTACAGGACCTCGCTCATCGGGCCGCGCACCCTACTGTCGGGCCGGGCTGCCGGCCTTTGCTGCCTCCAGCCCGAGCCGTGCGACGCCGCCGTCAGACGCTGACGGTGCCGTCCGCCGCCCGCTCGAGGGCGGCGATGTCGAGCTTGCCCATGGTGAGCATGCACTGCATGGCCCGGGCCGCCCGATCGGGGTCGGGGTCACCGAGCAGCTCGCCCAGCCGGGTGGGGACGATCTGCCACGACAGGCCGAACCGGTCCTTCAGCCAGCCGCACGGGCCCTCCGAGCCGCCCTCGGACAGCTTGGCCCAGTAGGTGTCGACCTCGTCCTGGTCCTCGCACATCACCTGGAACGAGACCGCCTCGTTGAACGTGAAGTCGGGCCCGCCGTTGAGGGCCACGAACTCCTGGCCGTTCAGCTCGAAGTTGACGGTCATGACCGTGCCCGCGGGGCGGGGGGCGCCCTCGCTGTAGCGGGAGACGTCCAGGACCCGGGAGTTGGGCAGGACCGAGGTGTAGAGGGTTGCGGCCTCCTCGGCCTCGGTGTCGAACCACAGGCAGGGGACGATCTTCTTCATGGAGGGAACCTCTCTCTCGCAGCGGATCTCACCAGTACAGACGGCGGGTGCGGCGGGAACTCATCGGGTGTCCTGGGCGTGATTACGGACGCCGGTCAGATCTGCTGGTGAGGGGAGGTGCGAGGGCCTTGGGACCTATCAAGTCGGAAGCCCGGACAGCCGATCCATCGACGATGGGCCGCCCCCGCACATGCGGTCCGCACCGCCGCCGTAGGCGGCAGGAGGACCTAAAATTCGTGTCAGGAGAGACACGATGATCGCCTGGGTCCTCATCGAGCTGACTCTGGCCTTCATCGTGTTCTGCGCCGACTCGGTCGGCGAGGAGAAGCGCCGCCCCAGCGAGCGCCTGGCCCGGTCGCTGCTGTGGATGGTGACGGTCACCCAGTGGTTCACCCACCGCAACCTGGTGAAACTGGGCCGCTTCGGCGCCGTCGTGTGGTTCCTCGTCACCACCGGCTGGCTCCTCACCCTCCAGTACGACCGGCTGGCGATGCCGTCGTTCCTGATCCTGGCCGAGGTGACGATGGGCTTCGTCGTCTACTGCGTGGATGCCCTGTCGTCCGATCTGGAGAACAAGCCGGGCCGGCGGATCCTGCGCAGCGTGTTCTGGATGGGCCCCATCGCCCACTACCTGAGCGACGACGACAGTGTCGCCCTGGTGCACGCCAGCGTCACCATCTGGGTAATGCTCACCACCGGCTGGCTCCTCGGCCTGCTCGCCGACCGCGTCGCCACGCCCCTGGCGGAGTGGGCATGAGCCTTCTCGGCACGTTCCGCGAGCGCCGGCCCTTCCCCGGCCA
>DASUXN010000154.1:0-4521 GCA_036377875.1 Acidimicrobiales bacterium | reverse complement strand
AGGCCGAGGAGGGCGGTGACGGTGGCCCGGATGGAGTCCTCGGCGTCCTTGGCGGGGACGATGGCGACGACGGGCCGCAGAGCGTCGACGGGTTCGTCGGAGGCGCCCGTCACCGTTGCCCTCTGAGCCAGGCCATCTCGGGCGCGCCCAGGGCCCGCTGGAGCAGGAGGTAGCCGGCCCCGCCCACCGCGGTAGCGGCCACGACGGCGGCCATCGCCTCACCCCGCCCGTCGCCGAACGGGCGGGCCACGATCCACGCCGCCCCCCCTGCGGCGACGGCGCACGCGGCGCTGCGGGCCAGGGCGGGTAGGGGGCCGGGCCCGTCGTGCGCCCCGGTCGTGGTCGCGGCCCGCCGGCGGATGGACACGGCCAGGGCGGCGGCGCCGGCCACGTAGGCGAGAGAGTGGCCGTAGCCGAGCGCGGCCAGGCGGGTGTCGCCGCCCTCGCCGGCGGCGAACAGCACGACCATGAGCACCGCCCCGCCCGCGGCCACGGCCGTGCCCACCAGGGTGGGAGCGCGGGTGTCGCCGGCGGCGTAGGAGGCGCGCACGAGCAGGTGGAAGGCGGCGTAGCCGGCCAGACCCAGGGCGTAGGCGGCAACCAGGTGGCCGGCCAGCCGGGTCCCCCCGGCGTCGAGGTTCCCGAGGCGCAGGACCCGCAGGGCGGGCCCCGCGATGGCCACCAGCAGGGCCGAGGCGGGCAGGACGAGGAAGGCGAGGGTGGCCATGCCGCCGTCGAGGTCGCGGCGGAACTGGGCCCACCGCCCGCTGGCGGCGGCCGACGCCAAACGGGGGTACAGGGCGGTGTTGACGGGATGGGCGGCCAGGGCGAAGGGCAGGAGGAAGACCTGGAAGGCGATGTGGAAGGCCACCACTCCCCCCTCCACCCGGTTGGCCAGCACCAAGCTGGTGACGAGCAGCACCTGGGTGGCCGACATCAGGCCGGCGGCCCATGCCCCGTCCTTCACCAGGCCCCGCAGCCCGGGATGGGCGGGATCCCACCGCGGCCACAGGCGCACGCCCGCTCGCCGCAGGGCGACGACGGGGACGACGGTCATGGCCAGCACGCCGGCGGTGGTGCCGAGGGCGAGCACCAGCCGCTGTCCCGCCCCCAGCTCCAGACCCGGCCGCCCGCCGTGCATCGCCGCGAAGGCGGCCATGGTGGCCATGACAACCAGGTTGTTGGCCACGGGGGCGAAGGCGGCCGCCGCGAACCGCCTCGACCCGTGGAGGAGCCCGGTGGCCACCGCGCCCACGGCGTAGAGCAGGATCTGGGGCAGGAAGAAGAGGAGGAAGAACGAGCCGAGGGCCACCTCCTGGCGGCGCACCTGGGGATCGTCGACGGCCAGGGTCAATGCCCGCATGACGAGGGGCCGTCCCACCAGTCCCAGGACGAGGACGGCGCCCAGGGCGGCCAGGGCTGCACCCAGGACGGCGCCGGCCAACCGTTCCGCCTCCTGTCTGCGCCCGCCGTCGAGCAGGCGCACGAAGGGCGGTACCAGCACCGACGACAGCAGGCCCGCGGCCAGCAGCTCGAACAGGACATTGGAGACGAGGTTGGCGGTCTGGTAGGTGTTGCCCGCGAAAGTCGTGCCCAGGGCGAGGCCGACGGCCACCACCCGCAGGAAGCCGGTGATGCGGGAGGCGAGGTTGCCGGCGGTGACGGCGACGGTGGAGCCGAGGAGCGTTCCGTCTGGAGCGGGGGGTTCGGCCTCGCCGTCCTGCCTGGCCCGGACGCCACGGACGCTCACGGTTCCAGGGAGGGCAGCAGGCGCTGGGAGTTGGGCCCGCGCCCGTAGTGGCCGCTGCGGCCCTCGTCCACGTCGGCCAGGGCCAGCACGACCGCCGCCTGGCCGATGGGCGACTCGAGGTTGTCGACCGTCGAGACGCGCGAGCCGATGGTGCTGTCGGTGCGCAGGGCCCCGACGAACACGGCCCGCCCGCCGGGGGTGTCCCGCCCGCTCTCGGCGGCCACGAAGCGGGCCACCGGCGCCCCGCTCTGGCCCGAGGCCGGCGTCTGCGAGACGAGGGCCTGGGCGAACGGCAGCGCGGCCCGGTCGTCGCCGATCTCGGCCCCCGCCCCCGACACGAGGACGAGGCGCAGGTTGGCCACGGGGAACGAGGCGAGGCCGAGGGTGGAGGTGGTGGTGGCGGGCGACGGCGGCTCGTAGCCGACGAAGCCGGCCGCGGCCAGGCTGGGCAGCAGGGCGGCGTCGTTGGCGGCGCCGTCGAGGACGGCCGCCAGCCGGGTGAGGGCCTGGCGGCGGATGGCGTCGGTGCCGGCGGTGGGGCTGGCGCCTACGGCCGTCGCCAGCGCCCGCACGTCGCCGTCGTTGTCGAGGCGCAGCTTGTTGGTGAACAGGAGGGTGCCGGCGGGAACCGCCTGGGCCGTGGCCAGGGCGTCCCGCACCTCCTCCACCGGCTTGCGGTCGACGCCTTGCATCGCCACCACCAGCACGGGGACGCCCCGCAGCCGGCCCAGCACGAGCTGGTCGCGGGCCTCGACGGCGAAGCCCTGCATCGTCTCCAGCTGGGTGCGCAGCTCGCTGTTGATGCGGTCGGTGTTGGTGGCCCGGTTGTCGACCGACTCCACCCGGTCGCGCAGCTCGTCGACGATGGCCTTGTCGATGACCGTCGAGCCCATGACGATGCCGAGGGCCAGGGCCAGGAAGACGGCCACCAGCGACACGATGTGGTAGCGGAGGTTGATCACGGTCGGCTCAGCCGAAGATCGAGCGCCACGTGTCGGTGAGGTACAGCCACAGCGCGTCGAAGAACACGTGGATGGGCTGGGCCACGATTGCCACGACGAGCATGGCCACGAGGGCGGCCACCACCAGGAAGGCGAGGTCACCCTTGCGCACCCGGCTCTGGTACAGCCGGCTCACGCCCTTGGCGTCCACCAGGATGGGGCCGACCTTGAGACGGACGAGGAAGGTGGAGGCCATCCCCGCCCGCCCCTTGTCGAGGAACTCCACCATCGAGGCGTGGGTGCCGACAGCCACGATCAGCTCGGCCCGCTTCTCGTAGGCCAGCAGCATGGCGATGTCCTCGCTCGTGCCGGCCGCCTCGAAGACGGTGTAGGGAAGGCCGAGGGCGTCGAGGCGGGCCGCCCCAGGCGCCTCCCCGCCGGGATAGGCGTGGACGATCAGGGGGGCGCCCTTCTCGGGGTCGCCGTTGCGGCAGACGGCCCGCAGCGTCTCGTCCTTCACCGAGTCGAAGTCGCCGATGACCAGGTCGGGCCGGTAACCGGCCTCGACCAGGGCGTCGGCACCGCCGTCCACCCCGATCATGACCGGCCGGATCTCGCGGATGTAGGCCCGTAGGGCGGCCAGGTCCTCCTTCCACCCCAGCCCGCCCCGCACCACGACCAGCACGTGGCGGCCGGTGAGGTCGACACCCAGCTTGGGGAGGACGGGCGAGTCGGTCAGGAGGTGGTGCTCGCGGCGCAGGTATTCGAGGGTGTTCTCGGCGAACCGCTCCAGTTCGGCGCCGACGCGCAGCTTGGACGCCTCGATCTGGGCCTCGAGGGACTCGAGGGTGTGGCGGGTGCCGCTGGCGACCACGTGGCCGTCGACCAGGACCTCGCCGTCGGAGACGGTGACGGCGTCTCCCTCCTTGATCTGGTCCATCACCGCGTGGCCGACGCCGTCGACGAGAGGGATGCCGGCCGCCACCAGCAGCAGGGGGCCCATGTTCGGGTAGCGCCCCGAGATCGAGTCCGACGCGTTGACCACCGCGCCGGCGCGAGCCTTCAGCAGCCCTTCGGCCGCGAGCCGATCGAGGTCGAGATGGTCGATGACGGCGACGTCGCCGGGCTGGAGGCGCGTCAGGAGGGTCTTGGTACGGCAGTCGACGCGGGCCGGGCCCTCGGCCGGTGTGGAGACGACAGCGGGCGCCTCCTGCACGAGAACGGGCCGTGACCGTCGCAGGGATCGGGCCCGGAAGCCGTTGCCGTTCCCGTTGCCGTTGGTCTGGGCGGACGCCATCAACGGCCCCGCGGAACACGGTGCGCAGGCCGGTCGTGGCCTTGAGGCGACCCGGACCGGCGGGCGGCCGTCGCCGACGTCAGCAGCTCCTGGGCGTGGTCGCGGGCGGTGGCGCTCGACGGCTGGCCCGAGAGCATCCTCGACAGCTCCACCACGCGCTCCTCCGCCGAAAGGATACGGGCGCCGGCCACGGTGACGCCGTCCCGTTCCTCCTTCGACACCGCCACCTGGGCGTCGGCGAAGGCGGCGACCTGGGGCAGGTGGGTGACGACCAGGACCTGGCGGTCACGGTCCTCGGCCACCTCGGCCAGGGCCCGCCCCACGGCCAGGGCGGCCTGGCCGCCGATGCCGGCGTCGACCTCGTCGAACACGATCGTGCCCGGGCCCGGGCCGTCCTGAGGGCCGAGGGCCAGCCGCAGGGCGAGCATGGTGCGGGCCAGCTCGCCTCCCGACGCCACCTTGGCCAGGGGCAGGGGCGGGCTGCCGGCGTTGGCGGCGAGGAGGAACGTCACGTCGTCGGCCGGGCCGGGGCC
>DASUXN010000153.1:0-3051 GCA_036377875.1 Acidimicrobiales bacterium | reverse complement strand
CCACGATCTCGCGAGAGCTGGACTCGGGAACTTCCTGGTAGGAGTGGAACTGCATGGTGTAGGTCGCGCGACCCTGGGTGCGCGACCGTAGGTCGGTAGCGTAGCCGAACATCTGGGCCAGCGGTACCTGCGCCCGGACCACCTGGCTCGATCCCCGCTGCTCCATTCCCTCCACCCGGCCGCGCCGGCTGGAGAGGTCGCCGATGACATCGCCCATGTAGTCGTCGGGCGTGACCACTTCAACCGCCATGATCGGCTCCAGCAGCATGGGCTTCGCCTGCCGGGCCGCCTTCTTGAAGGCCATGGAGCCGGCGATGCGGAAGGCGATCTCCGACGAGTCGACGTCGTGGTACGAACCGTGCACGAGCGTGGCCCGCACGTCGACCAGCTGGTAGCCGGCCAGCACGCCGCTCTGCATGGCCTCCTGGATACCGGCGTCGACGGCGGGGATGTACTCCCTGGGGATGATCCCGCCCACGATCTTGTCGACGAACTCGAAGCCGCCGCCGGGGCCCGTGGGCTCCAGGTCGATCACCACGTGGCCGTACTGGCCCCGGCCACCGGACTGGCGCACGTAGCGCTCCTCCACGCCCCGCACGGCGTGGGAGATCGTCTCCCGGTAGGCGACCTGGGGCTTGCCGACGTGGGCGTCCACCCTGAACTCCCGCAGCATGCGGTCGACCAACACTTCGAGGTGCAGCTCGCCCATGCCGGCGATGATCGTCTGGCCCGTCTCCTCGTCGGTGTGGCGCTGGAACGTGGGGTCCTCGTCCGACAGGCGCATGAGGGCGTCGGCCAGCTTCTCCTGGTCGGCCTTCGTCTTGGGCTCGATGGCAACGTGGATGACCGGCTCGGGGAACTCCAGCGACTCGAGCACGACGGGCGTGTTGGGGTCACACAGCGTGTCGCCGGTGGAGGTCTGCTTGAGGCCCACGGCGGCGACGATGTCGCCGGTGAAGACCGCGTCCTTGTCCTCCCGGTGGTTGGCGTGCATCTGGAGGATGCGGCCCACCCGCTCCTTGCGGTCGCGCGTGGAGTTGAGCACGGCCTGGCCCTTCTTCAGCGTGCCGGAGTACACGCGGAAGTAGGTGAGCTTGCCCACGTGGGGGTCGCTCATGATCTTGAAGGCGAGGGCGGAGAAGGGAGCGGTGTCCTCGGCCGGGCGCTCCAGCTCCTCGATGCCCTTGACGTCGAGGCCCTTGACCGGCGGGAGGTCGAGAGGGCTGGGGAGGAAGTCGACGATGGCGTCGAGCAGGGGCTGCACACCCTTGTTGCGGAAGGCGGAGCCGACCAGCACGGGCACGACCTCGTTGGCGATGGTGGCGGCCCGGATCGACCGGCGGAGGTCTTCGGCGGTGATCGGCTGCTCCTCGATGTACTTCTCCATGAGGACGTCGTCGTGGTGGGAGAGCACGTCGATGAGCTGTTGGTGCCACTCCGCGGCCTCGTCGGCCATGTCGGCGGGCACCTCCCCGACGTGCCACTCCTCGCCCTTGCCGGTGGCGTCGTCCCAGATCAGGGCCTTCATGTTGATGAGGTCGACCATGCCCTTGAAGTGGCCCTCAGCCCCAATGGGAATCTGGAGGACGGCGGGAACGGCGTCGAGCCGCTCCCTGATCTGGTTGACGGCGCGGAAGTAGTCGGCGCCGATGCGGTCGAACTTGTTGATGAAGCAGATGCGGGGGACGCGGTACTTGTTGGCCTGCCGCCAGACGGTCTCGGTCTGGGGCTCCACACCCGCCACCGCGTCGAACACCGCCACCGCCCCGTCGAGCACCCGCAACGACCGCTCGACCTCGACCGTGAAGTCGACGTGGCCCGGAGTGTCGATGATGTTGATCCAGGTGTCCTTCCACCGGCAGGTGGTGGCGGCGGAGGTGATGGTGATCCCCCGCTCCTGCTCCTGGACCATCCAGTCCATGACGGCGCCGCCCTCGTGGACCTCGCCCATCTTGTACGTCTTGCCCGTGTAATAGAGGATCCGCTCCGTCGTCGTGGTCTTCCCCGCGTCGATGTGGGCCATGATCCCGATGTTGCGGGTGCGGGCCAGGGGGAACTCTCGGATGACGGGCGCTTCAGCCATTTTCTGTGCTCTCTCATGACGATGGCCGGGCGACGTGCGCCCGGCCATCAAGGTGTGAACGGGCTATTACCAGCGGTAGTGCGCGAAGGCCCGGTTCGACTCGGCCATCTTGTGCATGTCTTCCCGCCGCTTCACTGCCGTACCCGTGGCGTTCATGGCGTCCATGAGCTCGCCGGCGAGGCGCTCGGCCATGCTGCGCTCACGGCGCTGGCGGGAGTAGCCCACGAGCCAGCGGATGGAAAGGGTGGTGGCCCGGCGGGGTCGGACCTCGACCGGCACCTGATAGGTGGCGCCGCCGACGCGTCGGCTCTTGACCTCAACCTGGGGCTTGACGTTCTCGACCGCCCGCTTGAGGGCGGCGAGGGGCTCCTGGCCCGTCTTCTCGTTGACGATCTCGAGAGCCCGGTAGACGGTGCGCTCGGCCAGCGAGCGCTTGCCCCGCTGCATGATCTTGTTGACGACCTGCGTGACCAGCACCGACCGGTAGATCGGGTCGGGCATGAGGTCGCGACGGGGCGGCGGTCCCTTACGGGGCATAGCTCCTAGCCTTCCCTCGTCGCGCCGTAGCGGCTACGGGCCTGCTTGCGGTCGCGGACGCCGGAGGCGTCGAGTACGCCGCGAATGATCTTGTAGCGGACACCCGGGAGGTCCTTCACCCGGCCACCACGCACGAGCACGATCGAGTGCTCCTGAAGGTTGTGGCCGACGCCGGGGATGTAGGCGGTGACCTCCTGACCCGTGGTCAGGCGGACACGGGCGACCTTCCGGAGCGCCGAGTTCGGCTTCTTGGGCGTGTGGGTGTACACGCGGGTGCAGACGCCACGGCGTTGAGGCGCGCCCCGGAGGGCGGGCGTCTTGGTCTTGGTGACCTTGGTTTCACGGCCCTTCCGGACCAACTGCGCGATCGTGGGCATTGAAGGTCCAGTTTAGCGGGTCTCGGAACGGGCCTCGGCGGGAGCGCCGCCGGC
>DASUXN010000152.1:0-2337 GCA_036377875.1 Acidimicrobiales bacterium | reverse complement strand
CCGACCGCTCGAGCCAGGCGGTGAACGTCTCCCCCGCCTCGCGCTCGCCCACGAACCGCTCGACGACGGCCACCACGGCCTTGGGCACGTTCTTGGCCGGGAGACGCAGCGCCTTCTGGCCGAACTCGATCTGGGTCTGGCCCACGTGGCCGCCCAGGAGCATCTGGTAGCCGGGGGCGGACACGCCGTGGGCCCGGCGCTCGGCGCCGAAGAAGCCGATGTCGCTGATGTGGTGCTGACCGCACGAGTTGGTGCAGCCCGAGATGTTGATGCGGACCCCGCCCACCTCGGCCAGCCCCGCCTCTTCCAGCGCCCGCCCGATCTCGTCGGCCAGGCCGCGGCTCTGGGTGACGGCCAGGTTGCAGGTGTCGGCGCCCGGGCAGGCGACGACGTCGCGGGCCAGCTCGGCGCCCGGCTCGGCCATGCCCAGGGCGGACAGCCGCAGGTGGAGGTCGGCCAGCTGCTCCTCCCGCAGGCCGCGGAAGACGATGTTCTGGCGGTTGGTGACCCGCAGCTCGATGCCGAGGTCACGCTGGATCTGGGCCAGGGCCCGGAATTGGGCCGACGTGATGTCGCCCAGGCGGCAGAAGGCGTAGGCCGATACCGTGCCCTTGGCCGCGCCGCGAACGACGTTGACCGTCTCCCAGCCCGAGAACGTGTTGCGGCTCTCGCTGGGGAGGCGGAGGGTGACCGGAGTTCCGACGGGCGTGGCCTCGACCGACGTGCTGACGCCGGCCGGAGCGTCGCCCCGCTCGGCCACGACCTCGGGCACGCCCGGGCCGGGCCATGTTGCGCTGGCCAGCAGGAACCGCCTCTCCTTGAAGATGCGGGCCCGCAGCTCGTCGATGCCGAGGGTGTCGACCAGCCACTTCATGCGGGCGCGCAGCTTGTTGTCGCGGTTGCCGGCCCGGTCGAAGACACGCAGGATCGACTCGATGGTGGGGAGCAGATCCTCCCGGGAGGTGAACTCCTCGAGGGCTTGGGCGGGGTGGGGGTTGGCGCCGAGCCCGCCGGCGATGAAGACCCGGAACCCGGGCTCGACGCTGCCGTCCTCCCGGGGACGGGCCACCGCGATCACGCCCACGTCGTTGAACATGGCCTGGCCGCAGTCGGTGGCGCAGCCCGAGAAGTTGATCTTGAACTTGCGGGGCAGGCGCTGGGCGATGGGCGACCGCAGGAAGTGGCGGTAGGCGGCCTCCGCCCACGGGCTGATGTCGAGCACTTCGAAGGGGCAGGCGCCGGCCAGGTGGCAGCCGGTGACGTTGCGGACCGTGTCGCCGCAGGCCTCCCGGGTGGTGAGGCCCACGCCGGCCAGGTCGCGCAGCACGGCGGGAATCATCTCCAGCGCCACGAAGTGGAACTGGATGTTCTGGCGGGTGGTGATGTGGCCCCAGCCCCGGCTGTAGGTGTCGGCCACGTGGGCCAGCATCTCCAGCTGGTCGGGGGTGAGCGATCCGTAGGGGATCTTGACCCGCACCATCTGGTTGTGACCGCCCTGGCGCTGACCGTAGATACCGTTGTTCAGGCGGAAGACGCGAAAGACGTCGTCGTCCAGCTTCCCGGACAGGTACAGGGCCAGCTGCTGCTCGAACTTCTCGACGTCGGCCAGCAGGGCGGGGCTGATCTCGCGGGTGACGGCCATGGCCTACAGAGCGTACCCATTCCCGACTTACCTGATCAACTTTTAAAACAATTTGCTGTGACCTGGCATCCGGGCTCGCTGGAGGCCAGAATGTAGGCGGACGGACGGATCACCATCCGGCAGCGCTGTACCGAAAGGAGTCACCCGCATGGGGGGTGCGATGTTGTGGAAGGTCCTGTGGGACTACCACAAGAAGATCGAGAACATGTTCACGAGGTACTCGAAGGGCCAGACCAACCTCCTGAACCTTCTCCTCAACGAGATCGAGGTCTACGTCGCGATCGAGGAAGAGGTCGTCTACCCGGGGATCAGCGGCCACGCCGGCTCCTGGATCGAGTCCTCCCAGGACGCGATCGACGTGATGAAGGAGCTGTCGGCCGACATCCAGAACCTCGAGCCCGGTGACCCGGCCGAGCCGAAGCTGGTCCGCCGCCTGGAGAAGGCGTTCCTCCTGCACGCCGAGCGCGAGCAGAAGAGCCTCTTCCCGCTGCTGAAGCACAAGGGCACCCTCGAGCACCAGAGCTACGACATGGCCCGCAACGCGTTCACCGTGCGCCAGGAGCTGGTCGCCGCCCGCGGCGGCGGCTCGCCTCCGGGCCAGTACTTCATCGGCCTCCCGAACAGCGGCTGGACCAAGGCCCTGGTCTCCGGGGGTGGCTGGTAAGTAGCGGTCGACGCTGAGGTGGTGGGGGCGT
>DASUXN010000151.1:0-3073 GCA_036377875.1 Acidimicrobiales bacterium | reverse complement strand
GGCCGGTGCGGGCCAGGCCCGGGCGGCCGGAGCGGCGGGCGGCCCAGGCGAGGGTCGACGACGAGGCGGCCAGCCCGCCGGTGAAGAGGTAGGCGGGGACGTACCACCGCCACACCGGCGGCTTGAGGACGGGCCGGTCGTAGTAGGTGCGCACCTCGGCGACGGGCACCATCGCCACTTCCCCCTTCATCGGCGAGCGGGGCGGCGTGGCCGGCCTGCGTGGCCCGAACGCCGTGACAGGCCTGCGTGGCCCGAACGCCGTGACAGGAAGGCGGCGGCGATGCCGGCGGCCAGAGTCACTGCCGCGCCGGCGGCGGAGCGCCACATGGCGGGAAGGTCGCGAGTGGTGACGACGGCGTCGGGCGGGAGGCCGTAGACCTCGGGATCGTCGAGGAGGAGGAAGAAGGCGCCCGCACCGCCCACTCCGTCCGCCGGGTCGTGGCCGTACAGGCGGGCGTCGGCGACGCCGGCGGCGTGAAGGGAGTCGACGCGGGCTGCCGCCCGCTCCCGCAGGTCGTCCAGCAGCCCGAACTGAATCGATCCCGTGGGGCAGGCGGTGGCGCAGGCGGGCTGGCGGCCCGCCTTCAGCCGGTCGTAGCAGAGGGTGCACTTCCAGGCCCGGCCGTCGCCCTCCCGCTTGTCGATCACGCCGAACGGACAGGCCGACACGCAGTAGCCGCAGCCGTTGCAGATGTCGGACTGCACGACGACCGTGTCGAACTCGGTGCGGAAGAGCGACCCGGTCGGGCACACGTCGAGGCTGGCGGCGTGGGTGCAGTGCTTGCACACGTCGGAGGACATGAGCCAGCGCACGCCCCCGACCCCGTCGCCCGACGCCGTGCGCTGCTCGACGAAGGCGACGTGGCGCCACGAGTCCGCCCCCAGGCCGCCGGTGTTGTCGTAGGACGTGCCCAGGAAGTTGAGCCCGTCCTCGGGCACCTCGTTCCATTCCTTGCACGCCACCTCGCACGCCTTGCAGCCGATGCAGATGGACGTGTCGGTGAAGAAACCGACCCGCTGCGAACAGTTCACGGAATTCCTGCCCGGCGGCGGTAGTCGTCGACGAGGGCGAGAAGGGACTCACCCCGGGGCCGGCGGCCGGGACGGATGTCGCAGGTGGCGGCCTTGACCTCCTGGATGTGGACGTTGGGGTCGAGGGCGAGAGGGAACAGGTCGTTGGCCGAGTCGCCGGTGCTGAGGCCCCGGTTGCCCCAGTGGTAGGGCAGGCCCACCTGGTGGAGGGGCCGGCCGTGGACGACGAGGGGCGCGATCCGGTCGGTGACGAGGACCCGGGCCTCGATGGCGGTGCGGGCGGTGACGATGGTGGCCCACCCGGCGTTGACCAGCCCCCGTTCGGCGGCGAGGGCGGGGCTGACCTCGCAGAACATCTCGGGCTGGAGCTCGGAGAGGTAGGGCACGAAGCGGGACATGCCGCCGGCGGCGTGGTGCTCGGTGAGCCGGTAGGTGGTCATGACGTAGGGGAACACCGCGCTCTCGGGCGGGTGGTAGCGGTTTCGGCGCCGGGCGAACGTCTGGCGCACGGGGTTGGCCTGCTGGCGGTAGAGGGGGTTGGCAAAGGGCGACTCATGGGGCTCGTAGTGGGTCGGCAGCGGTCCGTCGACCAGACCGTTGGGGGCGAACAGCCACGCCTTGCCGTCGCCCTGCATTACGAAGGCATCGTCGCCCCGTAGCGCGTCCGGGCCGCGGGCGCCGGCCGCGGGCACGTGGCTGGGAGCGACGTCGGGCCGGCAGTCGGGCACGTCGTGGCCGGTCCAGCGCTTCGTGCCTTCGTCCCACCACACGTAGCGCTTGCGCTCCGACCACGGCGCCCCCGAGGGGTCGGCCGACGCCCGGTTGTAGAGGAGGCGGCGGTTGGCGGGCCACGCCCAGCCCCACTCGGGCGCCACCGGCGACTGCTCGGCCGCCGGTCGGCGGCGGGCGGTGCGGTTGACGTCGCCGGCGAAGCAGCCGCTGTAGATCCAGCAGCCGCAGGCGGTGGAGCCGTCGTCGCGCAGGTCGTTGAAGCCGTCGAGGGCCCGCCCGTCGGGACCCACGCCGTTGATCTCGCGCAGGACGGCCTCGGCATCGGGCTCGGCGTGGGGGCCGGACGTGGGGTACTCCCACGTCAGGTCGAGCAGGGGCCGGTCCCGGGCGTCCGTGGAGCCGGCCAGCTTCTCCCGCAGCCGGCGACCGAGGTGGTAGTAGAACCACAGCTCGGAGCGGCAGTCGTCCCGCGGCTCGACCGCCTTGGCGTGCCACTGGAGGAGGCGCTGGGTCTGGGTGAAGCTCCCGTCCTTCTCGGTATGGGCGGCGGCGGGCAGGAAGAACACCTCGGTGGGGATGTCGGCGGTGCGCAGCTCGCCCGTCTCGATCTCGGGGGCGTCCTTCCAGAAGGACGCACTCTCGATCTCGACCAGGTCGCGCACGACCAGCCAGTCGAGGTTGGCCAGGGCCAAGCGGTGGAGCTTCCCGTTGGCCGAACCCACCGCCGGGTTCTCGCCGACCAGGAAGTAGCCCTTCACCTTGCCGTCGGCCATATCGAGGGTGGTGCGGTAGGTCGAGTGGTCGCCGGTGAGGCGAGGGAGGTAGTCGAAGCAGTAGCCGTTGGCGGCGGTGGCGGCTTCGCCCCACCACGCTTTCAGCAGGCTGGTGATGTAAGCGCCGGCGTTCCCCCACCAGCCCTTGGCGGCGGTGTTGGCGGCGACGTACGCACCCAGGTCGGGATGCCCGGTCGCCGAGGGCATGGGTAGGTAGCCGGGAAGGAGGTTGTAGAGGGTGGGGATGTCGGTCGAACCCTGGATGCTGGCGTGACCGCGCAGGGCCAGAATCCCCCCGCCCGGGCGCCCCATGTTGCCGAGAAGCAGCTGGAGGATGGCGGCGGTGCGGATGTACTGGGCGCCGACGGTGTGCTGGGTCCAGCCCACGGAGTACACGAAGGCGGTGGTGCGCTCGCGCCCGGAGTTCGCGCAGATCGTCTCGCACACCTCGAGGAAGGAGTCGCGCGGGACCCCGCAGGTCTCCTCGACGAACTCGGGCGTGTAGCGGTCGAAGTGGCGCTTGAGCACCTGGTAGA
>DASUXN010000150.1:0-9256 GCA_036377875.1 Acidimicrobiales bacterium | reverse complement strand
GCTCGCCCTGGTCATGGGCCTGGGCGCGGTCGGACTCGTGCTCTTCGCCGGCGGATTCATCGCCGTCACCCGCGGCCGCCGTACCGAAGCCGCCACCCCCGCCCGGGTCCGCCGGGACTGACTGCGCTTGTAGGCACGCAGGCAACAGCTCCTGCCGGCTAGTCGTCCTGGCTGGTGCAGTCCGCGGCCGAACACGGTCGGGTCGGGGGGAGGCGCAGAGGCGTCACCTTCCGAGGGGTGTCCAGCTCGTCGAACCCAACCGGGGTATCGCCCTTGAGGGCGGCGCTCATGAACGCCCGCCACACCGGCGCAGCCATTGTCCCGCCCGTCAACCCGGGGATCGGCTCGCGCCGGTTCGGGTGGCCGATCCATACCGCCGTCGAGAGGGTGGGAACCGCCCCCACGAACCACGCGTCAGCGGAGTCCTCGCTCGTTCCCGTCTTTCCCAACACGTCCCATCCCGGAAGGGCGGCTGCCTCGCCGGTCCCCTCCTCCACCGCGTCCAGGAGGATGTCCACGACCTCGGCATTCACGGCCGGGTCGAGAGCGGGCCGGCGGGCGGGAGCGGCCTTGTGCAGCACCGAACCGTCGGGGCCGAGCACCTCGTCGATGATGTAGGGCGAGGTGTGCACGCCGTTGGCGGCGAAGGCCGAGTAGGCCGAGGCGAGCTGGAGCGGTGACACGCCATGAGTCAGACCACCCAGCGCCATCGACGGTCCCCGGGTCTCCGGCGGGCCAAGCGCAGCGACGGGATCGATTCCCAGCCGCTCCGCCATCGCCGCGATCCGGTCGGCACCCAGAGCGACGCCGAGTTGGGCGAAGGCGGTGTTGACGCTGTCGACGACGGCCTCGCGCAGCCCGATGAGCCCGTAGTCGTAGCCGTCGAAGTTGTCGACGCGCCACGGCCCTAGGCCGCGTTGGTAGTCGATCTCGACGGGCCCGTCCCCCACCAGCGCCTGCCACTCGGGCATCCCCGCCTCGAGGGCGGCCGCTGCCACCAGCGGCTTGAACGTGCTCCCCGGCTGACGACCACCCTGGGTGGCGACGTCGAAGTGGCCGTTGGCCGCCTCTCCGGCGGTGTTGAGGGCCGCGATCCGTCCTGTTTTGGGATCGACAGCGACGATGGCGGTGCCCAGACGCTCCGGCACCCAGCGGGCGGCGGCCCGGGCCGCAGCCTGGAGTGACGGCTCCACGGTGACCTTGATCGTCAACCCACCGGTGAACAGCAGCTGGCGCCGTTCCTCCTCGGTATCGCCGAAGGCAGGGTTGGCCAGGAACTCCCGCTTGGCCGCCTCCACGACGGCCGGCTCGACATAGGCGGGAGGCTTGTGGGGCACCACCTCGAGGGGCGCCGCCCGGGCCGCCTCGGCCTCGGCCGGCGGCAGGTAGCCGAGGGCCGACATCGCCGAAAGGACGTCGTTGCGTCTGGCCAGCGCCGCCTCGGGAGCGGAACGGGGGTCGAGGGCGGCGGGTGCCCGGATCAGTCCGGCCAGCAGGGCGGCCTGGTCGGCCGAGAGTTCGGAGAGGTCGGTGCCGAAGAACTCCTCGGCGGCGGCAGCCACGCCGTAGGCCTGGGACCCGAAGTAGACCTGGTTGAGATAGCGCTCGAGCAGCTCCTCCTTGGAAAACGCGTCCTCCAGCGCGACCGCGTACAGCAGCTCCTTGCCCTTGCGGAAGAACGTTGCGCTGTCGCCCACGTGGTTCTGCTTGGCCAGCTGCTGGGTGATGGTCGAGGCGCCCTGCGTGACCTCCCCCGCCCGCAGGTTGGCCATTGCCGCCCGGCCGATGGCCTCCGTGTCGTAGCCGCCGTGAGACCAGAACCGCTGGTCCTCGGCCGCGACGACCGCGTCCCGCAGCACCTGCGGGACGTCGGCCAGCGGGATCTCCCGGCGATTCACCCCGTCATGGATCTTGGCCAGCGTGCTGCCGTCGGCGGCCACGATGCTCGACCGCTGGTAGAGCGGTGCCAACCCATCGGACCGCAGCGACGCCACGAGAGGCTTGGCCGCCAGCCCGAGGGCGGGGCGCACCACCTCCCCCGCCACGGGCACTGCCACCAGCACGATCGCGGTCACGTGGAGCGTCCACCGGGAGAACCGGGAAGTAACGGGCGTCGTCGGCGTTCTGACCTGAGCGAGCGGCGGGGGGGCGGCCGACGCCGGCGGACGTAGCCGGCGAAGCCTGGCGCGCCCCGTCCGGGGCGTCCGGGGCGCTCGGTGCGCTCGGGCCACCCCCTCCGGGCGCTCGATCAGCCGTGCCGCCGTGCGAGCGACGCGATTCTCCGCCCGCCCCAGCGTTTCGGCAACGGCGGCGAGCCGATGAGCGATCCATCCCACCACCTCGGACAGGGCCCAGACGCACAGAGACACCGCCTCGCGCAGCCGACGGAACGTCGATCGGCGCGGGCGGCGTAGGAGTACGGACAGGTCGTTGCCGACCTCCCGAGCACCCGCCTCGGTGGTGGCCACGCAGGGTGCCTACCCGGGCCGGCCCGTCCCCAACACGTTCCTGCGGCGCTAAGCCAGCGACTCCACGATTCGCCGCAGGTCGTCGACGGTCGTCCGGGGGTTCACCACGCACAGCCGGAGCATGGGCACACCGCGGTGCGAGGAGGGCACGACGAACGCCTCGCCCGCCTGCAACATCCGGTCCGACCAGGCCACGTAGTCCTCCCCCGCCCAGTCGCTGCGGCGGAACGCCAGTACCGACAGCTCCGGTTCCGCCACCAGCTCCAGATAGGGCGCCGACCGCACCATCTCGGCCCCTTGGCGGGTCACCGTCAGGCACGCCTCGACCGCCTCGGCGTAGGCGTCGGTGCCGTGGGCGGCCAGCGAGAACCAGAAGGGCACCCCGCGGGCGCGCCGGGTGAGGTGAACCGCGTAGTCGGACGGGTTCCACGCGTCGCCGTAGAGAACGTCCAGGTAGGCGGCGTGCTGCACGTGGGCGGCTCGGCCGAGGACGGGGTTGCGGTAGATCAGAGCGCACACGTCGAAAGGGGCGAAGAGCCACTTGTGGGGGTCGACGATGAGCGAGTCGGCCTTCTCGACGCCGGCGAAGCGGTCCCGGACGGACCGCGCAGCGAGGGCGGCACCTCCGTAGGCGCCGTCGACGTGGAGCCACACGTCGGCCTCCTGGCATACCTCGGCCACGCCGGCCAGGTCCTCGATCAGGCCGAGATTGGTCGTACCCGCGGTGGCCACGACCGCCGCCACCCGGTCGCCCCCCGCATCGTTCAGCACGGGGGCCAGCGCCTCGCCTGTCATCCGGTCACCGGGCACGACGATCAGCTCGGCGTCCATGACGTCGGCCGCCGCCTGCACCGACGAGTGCGTCCCTTCGGAGATTACGACCGCCCAACGGGGTGGCCGAGGTCGCCCGGCGGCGGCCAACGCCGCCCCCGCCGCGTTCCGGGCCGCCACCAGGGCGGAGAGGTTGCCGTTGGTTCCCCCCGAGACGAAGCAGCCACCCGCCCCCTCGGGCAACCCAGCCAGGTCGGCCAGCCAGCGAAGCGCCTTGTTCTCCGCCCACACCGCCCCTGCCCCCTCGAGCCACGACCCGGCGTAGATCGAGCAGGCGCTCACCACCAGGTCGGCGAGGATGGCCACCTCGCTGGGGGCGGCGGGCACGAAGGCCAGGTAGCGAGGGAAGTCGGCCGACAGGCACGCCGGCTCCAGGACCTCGGTGAACACCCGAAACGCCTCCATGGCACCGATTCCGGTGGGGGTGATGGTTGCGCCAGCGGCGGCGTCGAGCGCATCGGGCGGCTGGGGGTGGCCGAGCTGCACGCCATCTAGCCCGGCATCTTCTCCCGCCCGGGCCCGGGCGAAGGCGAAGATGGCGGCAGCCAGCTCGTCCATGGTCGGGTCGAAGCGGTGCATGGAATCCACTGGGTCGTTCAGCCGGTGATCGACGAGAACCGCTCCTGGAGGCGGTCTTCCTCGTCGGCGTCCAGTCCGGACCAGAAGTAGAGCCGCCGGCGGGTCTCGTCGTCCGGGAACAGAATGGGGTTCGAGGCCAGCTGGGCCGCTTCCCCGCCGGCTCGGGCCAACTCCTCGCGAACGCCGAGGACGGGGCTGATGTACTGCACAGCCTCGGTGATACGAGCGGCGTTGGCCGGGTCGTACACGAAGTTCATCCAATCGGCCGCGGCCGCCGGGTTCGACGCGCCGCGGGGGATGACCATGCTGTCGAACCAACGGATTCCGCCCTCGACGGGGATGACGAAGCGGATGTCGGGACGCGCACGCTGGAGCTGGATGATGTCGCCCGACCAGGCCAGGCAGGCCGCGAAGGAACCGTCCTGCAGGGCGTCGACGAACTCGTTGGCGGTGAAGCCGGCGATCTGGCCGTCGCCCACGGACGACTCGAGCCGGTCCAGGGCGGCCTCGGCGGCGCGCACGGTGGCGCGGGACGGATCGGCGCCCTGGGTCAGCATTACCAGCGCGACCGTCTCCCGCATCTCGCTCACCATGCCCACCCTTCCCCGCAGGGTCGGGTCGAACAGGTCGGCCACCGCCCGGATCTCCCGCCCGCCGGTGAGGGCGGGGTTGTAGGCGATACCCGTGATCCCGACCTGCCAGGGCATGTGGTACCGCGCGCCGCGGTCCCACGGCATGCCCAGGAAGGCGGGGTCGATGTTGACGTGGTTGGGCACGCGCTCGATGGGCACTTGCTCCAGCCAGCCCCGGTCGAGCAGGCGGGCGACGGCCCAGTAGGTGGGCACGACGACGTCATACCCCGTGGGATCGCCCTGGCCGAGCGTGGGTTCGAAGACGTCGGCGAAGGCCTCCTCGTTCCCGTTGTACTCCTCCACGTAGTCGACCGCGACGCCGGTCTCGCCCGAGAAGCGGGAGACGGTCCCGGGCGTAGTGCCGTCGTCGGCGTCGATGTAGTCCGGCCAGTTCAGGACCCTCAAGGACCGGTCGCCGAACCCGGTCGGGAGGCTGCGCTCGTCGTCCCTCCGGGTGCATCCCAGCACCGCACCGGCCATCACCGCGGCCGACGCGCCCAGAAACCCCCTCCTCGTCAGCATGGCGACCTCACCGGTACTCGTTGATCCGCAGCTGGAACCCCAGCAGGGCGGCCGCCGCCGCCCCGAGGGGCAGCAGCAACGTCAGGGCCGGTAGGAACCGCAGCCGGTCGTCCGCGTCCTGCAGGCCGCCCAGGAACTGGGCCCGGTTGTCGCCCAGCACGGACTCGACGGAGAAGTTGAACCCGTTGAACGTCGAACTCCCCGGACCGACCGCCACCGCCCGGCGGGCGTCGGGCGTCGGCGCCGCGTTCAGCTGGCCCACGGTGTCGGCGTACCGCTGCCAGCGCACGAGCATCTCCGCCACCGCCGCCCGTTCCCGAGGCGAGTCGGCCCGCTTCGCGGCGTCGGCCAGCAGGCCGGAGCGCGATACCGGATCCCCGACCCGGGCCGCCTCCACGTCGCCGGGCGTGACGGCGCCGGAGATGAGCTCAATCGCCGACCGCTCGGCGCTGGTCCGCCGGGCCGAGTCGTTGGTGATGAGCGCGACGGTCTGATCCGCCTTGGCCCGGAACCCGGTGGACTGGATGCGCGCCGTGAGGGCGATCGACTCGTAGCCGAACTCGCGGGCGTCGTCGAGGTCGCCACCCGAGCGGAGGCTGGCGATCGTCAACCACCCCGCCGCCACCGCCATGGCGAGGGTGGCGACGACCAGCGGCACGTTGAGCAGGCGCCGGCTGTGGTGAGTCAGGCTGCGCTGGGCCGCGATGAGGGTCACCAGGGCGATGAGGGCGACGGCGGCGGCCACCAGCACCCCGGCGTCACGGCCGTCTTCGTCCCGGCCGAAGCGGTCCTGGGTGATCCGGGTAAGGGCGTTCACCTCGCCCGCCACCGCCGAGCCCAGGAGGTCGAGGGCCTGGACCAGGTAAGCCTCGCCTCCCGGCACACCCGCCCGATTGCTGGCGCGGGCGGCCTCCACCAAGCCCGCGTACTGCGTGACCTGCACGGAGACGCTCTTCAGGGACTGATGGGCGGCCTCGTCGTCGCCGATCAGCGACGAGACGTCCTCCAGCTGGGCGTTGGCCCGGGCCAGGGCCTCCTCGTACAGCCGGCGTTGCTCGGGGTCCTCCTGGCGGCCGGACAAGAACGCCGCGCTCGCCGCCGCGTCGGCCTCGGCCAGGCTGGCCACGAGCTGCTGCGTTGCCACGAGCACGGGCCCGCTGTTCTCGCGGATGTCGTCGGTCGCCGACTGGAGGCCGCTGGCCGCCGCCGTGCCAACCAGAGCCAAGGCCACGAGCGCGATGCCCACCGCGCCCGACCACAGCCGGTACCGGCCCGGCGTCGTCCCCCCGAGCGCCCGCAGGCGCGCGACGGGTCCGCTCAACTGCGCTTCAGGGTGATCCGGGTCCAGGCCCCGAGCAGCAGCTGGTCGCCGTTGAGCAGGGGCCGCTCCTCCCCCGGCGCCACCGGCGCGCTCGTCCCGCTCACCCGGGTGCCGTTGGTCGATCCCTGGTCGATCACCACCCATGAGTCGTCCGGCTTGTGGCGCAGCACGGCGTGGCGCCGTGACACACCCGGGTCCTCGTTGGGCACCCCCAGATCGACGTCGGGAAAGACCCCGCGGCTGTCGCTGCGCCGGCCGATCAGCACCTCACCGGACTTGAGGGGTACCTCCCGGGGCGGGGCGCTGGCCGGGAACGGCAGATCGACGTCCGGGCTCTCGTTTCCCTCGTAGAACGTCCGGTCGGCCTCGACGAGGACCGACCAACCGACCGGCGCAGTGGCGGCCGGGGCGGCCGGAGGTGCGGCCGTTCCGGCTGCTGCCGCCGCCACAATCTCGTCCGGCGTCGCCGGTGCGGCGGGAACGGCGGCCGGATCGACGGCTTTGTGGGGCTGAGTGGGCAGCTCGCCGGTGGCGAAGTCGATGCCGCAGACCTCGCAGAAGGCGTCGTCGACGCCGGCCGGTGACCCGCAGTTGGGACAGGGCGAGATGACGCCCGTGTCGGGGACGGTGGCCTCGGTGGTGAGCGCCGGCCCGGCCGGGACGGCCTCGATGGCTGCGCCGCAGGTATCGCAGTAGTCGGTGCTGGTCGAGGTGTGCCCGGCGGGACAGGTGACAGGCATGAGGCCTCCGGCTCAGGGGGTGGGCGGCTTGGCCGCCACCCGCACCGTGCGGGTCGAGCGGGTGTCGAGGGCCATCTCGTCGAGCGTCTTGACGTCCCGCTTGAGGCGGACCGTCCCGGTGTCGGGGTCCTCGACCTCGACGACCTTCTGGAGAAGCCTGACCGTGCCCTCGTTCCCGGACTGATGAGCCAGCTGGACGGCCCGCCCGAGCTTGACGGTGGCGGTGGCATCGTCGCCCGCCTTCCGGGCCTCCAACCCCTCGTGGATGGCGGACGCCAGCTCGGCTTGGCCCGTGTAGTGGGCGACCTGGGCGTTGATGCGGGTGGACAGGGCCTCGTCGTCCGTCCAGATCGCCTTGACCAGTGCCTGGGAGGCCGGTGACCCGTCCACCACCAGGCTGACCCGGGCCGCCAGCTTCTCGTCGCCCACGCTGCCGGGCGGGATGTCGACGCACACGTGGTAGTCACGGCTCTCGTCGCCACCCCACGCGCCGGTCGGATAGTCGCTGGTCAGCGGGTTCACCGGCTGGGCCATGGCGGTCAAGTCCTCGATGCTGGGCGCCACCTGGCGGACGAAGCGGACCTTCGAGCCCTGCGGCGTCCAAACCCGCAGGCGGACGTCACCGACCGTCTTGCCCAGGGCCCGCTCCAGGAACGCCCGGAAGTCGTCGTCCATCTCGTCGGGGTCGGCGATGATGTCGACCTCACCGAGCAGGGTGGACGTGACCAGGCGCAACTCGGCCACCTCCCAGTCGGAACCGACTCCCCGGGCGTCGCACTGGAACACCCCGGCGCACTGCGACAGCACGCGCTCGAGGTCGCGGCGAGGCTCGCTCTCGTTGCGGCCGTCGGTCAGGAGATATGCCAGCCGGATCGCCTCGGGATGGGCCTCGAACATCTCCCGGGTCAGGTCGAGCCACGTGGAGATGGCGGTGCCGCCCTCGGGCGCGAGCCGCCGCATCTCGGCCGCCGCCTCGGCCCGGGTCTGCTCGTCTGCCTGCACCAGCCGGGCGCCGTCGTTCGGGTACGCGCACATGGCGGCGTGGGAGCCGGAGACCACCGCGAACCACGTGCCATCGGGGAGCTCGCCGATCGCCGCTGCCGCAGCCTGGCGCGCGGCGCGGATCTTCGTCGACGGGTTCCCCATCGACCCGCTCGTGTCGACGATGAGCACGACCGCCTTCTGGCCCGCCTCACCCCGGGCCTCTTCGCCTTCGGCGGTCACGGTGATGACGCCGTGCACCTCCCCCGTGCCGGACGGGAGGTACTCGTTCTGGTAGGCGGTCGCTGAGAACGTCATGGCGCCTCCGGGGGGCCGGGGCCGTCGCCGGGCTGGAGCGGCAAATCTACGACCAGTGCGGTGATGTTGTCCGCGCCTCCTTGGGAGTTGGCGAAGTCGACGAGATGGCGGGCCAGCTCGAGAGGGCGGGACGGCGCCGGACACCCCCCCACCACCGCGGCCAGTTGCTCGGACTCCGCCGCGTAGTTCCACACCCCGTCGGACACGAGCAGCAGCCGGCCCGGTCCGGGCGGGTCGAACGTCACCTCTGCCGGCCGCCACGACTCGTCGGCGTCCCGGCCGAGCCACCGGGTGATGGCATGGGCCCGGTTGTCGGCGTAGGCCACGGTCGGGTCCATACCCGCCGCGATCTCCTGGGTGGCCCACGAGTCGTCCACGGTCAGCTGCTGGACGGCGCCCTCGGGCCCGATCCAGTAACCCCGGCAGTCCCCGAAGGCGCTCAGGCGCACCGACGCGTCTCTCACCACCGACGCCAGGTACGTGCACGCCGGCGGGCCGAGGTCGGGGTGGGGCTGGAACTCGACCGCCAGGACGGCGGCCCGCGCCGCGTCGAAGGCGGCATCGAAGTCGGGAGTGGTCGGGTCACCTCCCGCCAGCACGGCGGCAGCCGCGTCGGCTGCCGCCTGCGAGGCCAGTTCCGGAACGACGGTGGTTGACACGCCGTCACACACGACCGCGACCACGAACCCGTTGGCCGCCACAACCGCGTACGAGTCCTCGTTCTTGGCATGACGGATGCCCTTGTCGGACACTGCCGCCACTGCGGGCCGCTCGAGCTCCGTATGGTCCCGTGGACTGGGCATCTTGGCGCCGCATGTGCCGCAGTACCCGTCGAACCACTGGCCCCGACTGCCGCACGAGCGG
>DASUXN010000149.1:0-6813 GCA_036377875.1 Acidimicrobiales bacterium | reverse complement strand
GATGGGAACCGCCTGGTCGAGGTCGGCGTCGGCGTCCACGATCAGGGCGTTCTTGCCACCCATCTCGGCGATGACCCGCTTGACGTGGCGCTGGCCGCTGCGGTGCACCGCGGCCGCCTCCACGATCCCGAGCCCGACTGCCTTCGAACCGGTGAACACGACGAACGCCACCGCCGGGTGCTCGACCAGATAGGACCCCACCTCCTCCCCCACACCGGGGAGGAAGGCGAGGACGCCGTCGGGCAGTCCCCCTGCTCGTAGCGCCTCGACCAGCTTCCCGGCCACGGCGGGGGTCTGCTCGGCCGGCTTGAACAGCACGGCGTTGCCGGTGACCAGGGCGGCGACGACCATGCCCGTGGGTATGGCCAGCGGGAAGTTCCAGGGCGCGATGACCGCCCCGATCCCCTTGGCCTGGTAGCGGAGGGTGTTCCGCTCGCCCGGCGGCGAATCGACCAACCCGCCCGCGTCAAGGCGCAGCGCCTCGCGTCCGTAGTACTCGCAGAAGTCGATCGCCTCGCAGACGTCGGCGTCGGCCTCCTTCCAAGGCTTGCCCGCCTCGAACACCTCCAGCGCGGCGATCTCGTTACGCCGGGCCCGCATCCACTCGGCGGCGCGGAAGAGCACTGCGGCCCGGTCCCGGGCGGAAGTCCGCCGCCACGCCGGCCACGCCCGGCGGGCCGCTTCGATGGCCGCCTCGGCCTCGTCGGGCCCGCACGAGGCGGACACGGCCACGGTCGTCGACGGGTCGGCGGGGTCGACGGACGGAATGGTGGCCAGGGTGTGGACGGGGTGGCCACCGATCACGGCCGGGACCGTGATGTCGAGCTCGCTCCCTCCCACCCGGTGCACGGCCGCCGCGAACCCGGCCCTGGCCGTTGCCTTCCGCCACTCCGCCAGCGGCTCGTGGTGGTACGGGCGGGGCGACGACGGATCGGTGGGAGACCGGCGGGTCGGCACCGACGGGTCGGGCAGGCGATCGACGTCGGGCGGCGCCACCAACTCGTCCAGCGCCCGCCCCTCGACGAACCGGCGTCGCACGAAGCTCTCGTTGGCCGTGTTCTCCAGCAACCTGCGCACCAGGTAGGCCATGCCCGGCACGAGCTCCCCGACCGGTGCGTAGACCCGCAGGCGCAGGCCCATCCGGCGCACGGCGGCGTGGATGGGCTCCGCCATTCCGTACAGGAGCTGGATCTCGAAGCCGGTGTCGGGGATCCCCTTGGACCGGGCGTATTCGACGGCGTAGGCCAGCGACCGGAGGTTGTGCGTGCCGAAGGCGGCCCGCACGCCGCCGTGGTGGTCATGGAGGAGGCGGACACAGCGCTCGTAGTTGGCGTCGGTCTCGTCCTTGTGGCGGAAGACAGGCACGGGCCAGCCCTCGGCCTCGGCCTGCACGGTCTCGGTGTCCCAGTACGCGCCCTTCACCAGCCGCACGGTGACGGGTCGGGCTCGACCCGCCGACCAGGCGATGAGATCGGCCAGGTCGTCGCGTGAGTCGGCCAGGTAGGCCTGGATCACGGCGCCTGCGTCGAGGTCGGCGAACTCCTCCTCGCCCAGCAGGTCCCGGAACAGCTGGAGGGTGAGGTCCTTGACGTCGTAGTGCTCGGCGTCGAAGTGGACGAACGCCCTGGCGTCCCGGGCCAGCCGCAGGATCGGGCGCAGCCGGGACTTGGCCTGGGCCAGCCCCTCCTCCCTCGTCAAGGGCGAGTAGTGGGCGGCCAGGGCGGTGGGCTTCACGCTCACGTTCACCCGCGGCAACGGGCCCACGTCGTCGCGCTCGAGGTGGTCGTCGGGCGCCCAGTGACGGCTGGCCTCTATCAGCACCCGCAGCAGCTCCTCCACCCGGGCCGCGTAGCGGTCGGCCTCAGCTGCCGTGACGGTCTTCTCCCCCAGCAGGTCGACGGTGGACGCCGCGCCCAGCCGCCACAGGCGGTGGAGGTTGTGAACGGCCCGGCGGGGATCCGATCCCACGATGAACTGCTCGGCCACCCTGGTGATGTTGCGCCGGGCCAGGCCTGCGGCCGCGGCCCTCCCGAACGGCATGTGCTCGGCCATCCCGATCCCCAGGTCGAGCACCTTCGGGACGTCCGCGCCGGCGAAGTACTCGTCGAGGTGGCGCAGCACGTCCTCGTCGTCGACGGTGGCGGGGAACACGTCCACGAAGCGGAAGAGCTGGGTCTTGAAGGAGGGGTGGGACATCGCCCACTCGAGCATCCGCTCGCTCCACCACGAGCCCTGCACGACACCACCCTTGGAGCCGGCCTCCGACCCCAGGTCGGCGAGCCGACGGGCCAGCGTGGTGACCCGGGCGTCGAGCGGCGTGGCCATCACCCGTCAGGGTAAGCCAGCACCGGCGTTATCCGGCGCAGCCATGTCTCAGTGACCGCACAGGGAACGCACAGCCGCGGATGCGACCATGGAGGGGTGGAGGAGACCAAGACCAGGATCCTGGTCGTCGACGACGAGCCCAACATCACCGACCTGGTGAGCACTGCCCTGCGCTACGAGGGCTTCGACGTGGAGGTGGCCTCCGACGGTCGCAGCGCCCTGAGCGCAGGCCAGACGTTCCGCCCCGAGCTGATGGTGCTGGACGTCATGCTCCCGGATCTCGACGGGTTCTCGGTCGTGCGCCGCCTGCGCTCGGACAACGTCCCCGTCTCGGTGGTCTTCCTGACCGCCCGGGACGCCACCGAGGACAAGGTCGCCGGCCTCACCCTCGGCGGCGACGACTACGTGACCAAGCCGTTCAGCATCGAGGAACTGGTGGCCAGGGTGCGGGCCGTGCTGCGCCGGGCCCAGGGCCCGACCGCCAAGAACAGTGGTCGCCTGACCTTCGCCGATCTAGAGCTCGACGAGGACACCCGGGAAGTCTGGCGCGGCACCGACCCGATCCAGCTGACCGCCACCGAGTTCAAGTTGCTGCGCTACCTGATGCTGAACCCCCGGCGGGTGCTGACCAAGGCCCAGATCCTCGACCACGTCTGGCAGTACGACTTCGACGGCGACGCCAACGTGGTCGAGACCTACATCAGCTACCTCCGCAAGAAGATCGACCGGGTGGAGCCCCGCCTCCTCCACACCGTCCGTGGTGTGGGCTACAGCCTCCGCCTCCCACCCGGCCACACCGCCGGGTAGCCGGTGACGCTCCGCAGGCGTCTGCTCCTCGGCCTGCTCGCCCTGGTGGCGGTGGGCGTGCTCATCTCCACGGTCGTCACCTACCGATCGGTGCGGGTCTTCCTCTACGACCGCCTCGACCAGCAGCTGGTCGACAACGTCGAGATCCTCTCCTTCCAGCTCACCGGCGGACGGCGGGGGGCGCCCGGGCCCCGGCCCGGCACGTCGATCGCCGAAAACACCAGCTCCGCGCCGGTCGGTACCTGGGCAGCGGTCGTGCGACCCGACGGCTCGGTTCCCACCGCTCTGTGCGTGGGCTGCTTCGAGCAGCCCTTCGACGCCCCCCGCCCCGACTTCGACCAGGACGATCTCGGTCGCCGGGACCCGATCACCGTTCCCGGCCTGGAGGGCGGCGGGCGATTCCGGCTCGTGTCCACGCCCGAGCCCAACGGGGACATGCTCGTCTTCGCCGCCCCTCTGCGCGACGTCGAGCAGACGATCGCCAAGCTGGTCGGCATCCAACTGCTCGCCAGCGCGGCGGTGCTGGTAGGAGTGGGCATCAGCGCCTTCCTCCTGATCCGGGGCGGTCTACGGCCGCTCCAGGGCATGGGCCGCACCGCCGCCGCCATCGCCGCCGGCGACCTCTCGCGGCGGGTAGAGCACACCGACGAGCGCACCGAGGTCGGCCAGCTGGGCGTGGCGTTCAACCGGATGCTGGGCCGCATCGAGACGTCGTTCGCGGCCCAGCAGGCGTCCGAACAACAGCTGCGGAGGTTCATCGCCGACGCCTCGCACGAGCTGCGCACGCCGCTTACCTCGATACGGGGCTACGCCGAGCTGTTCCGGCGCGGGGCGGCGGAGCGTCCCGAGGACCTGGCCAAGGCGATGCGCCGCATCGAGGAGGAGGCCGCCCGCATGGGAGTGCTGGTCGACGACCTTCTGCTGCTCGCCCGCCTCGACCAGGGCCGTGCCCTCGAGCGAAACCCCGTCGACCTGGCCCAGGTCGCAGCCGACGCGGTCGACGACGCCCGGGCGGTGGAGCCCGACCGGCCCATCGACCTCGACGCGCCGCCCAGCCTCGTCGTGTCGGGGGACGACCTCCGACTGCGCCAGGTGTTCGCCAACCTGCTCGCCAACGCCCGCCAGCACACGCCAGCGGGTACGCCCGTACACGTGAGCGTCGCCGGGGACGGGACCACTGCAGACCTCGTCGTCGCCGACGAGGGACCCGGCCTGGCGACGGAGCAGGCCGAGAGGGTCTTCGAACGGTTCTACCGGGCCGACGCCGCCCGCAGTCGAGCCCAGGGAGGCACCGGGTTGGGCCTCGCCATCGTGGCCGCCATCGCCCAGGCCCACGGCGGTTCGGCCAGCGTGGAGAGCCAGCCCGGACAGGGCGCCCGCTTCCGGGTCACTCTGCCGCTGGCCTGGCCTGCTGAGATCTCGCCTCGGTCAGAGGCGGCGTCGGGTGCCGGCGCGCCAGCCGAAGCCGGCAACGAGGGCGATCAGGAAGACCACCAGCAGGAAGATCAGTAGTTCCACAGCGAGGTTCCTCCTCGTCGGCTCCCGTGGCTCGGGAGCGGTGCGTCCGACCCGTACCCAAAGCACGGGGCTTTCAGTCAGCGCCGAGGGTGTGAACCGCCCACCTGGTCACGGCGTCGAGCGCCTGTTTGGCCATGGGACGGCGGATGGCGGTGAGGCTCACCCGCTCCCACACCCGCTGGTGGGGATCGGGTGACACCGGGTTGAAGTAGTGCTCGAGGCCCGGGAGGACGAGGAGGGTCACGTCGTGGTTGCCCGCCTCCCGGAGCACCGTGTAGCTGCGCAGGGCGTCCTCGACGGGCACATTGAGATCGTCGCCGCCATGGAGCACCAGGACGGGGCAGCGGACGACCCGCATCTCGTCGGCGTAGGACGTGGCCAGGTCCTGGCGGAGACGGACGGTGCGCATCTCCATGGTCACGCCGTTCCTCTCGAGGACCAACACCTCTTCGCCTCGCCGAGCTCCTTCCAGCAGCCGTTCCATCCCCTCGCTGCGCAGGAGGGTGATGGGCAGAGCCGACGAAAGCCACGCCCGCTGCTCTTCCGAGAATTCGTCCCAATGCCGCTGGAGGCGGCCGACGTTCCACCGCAGCATGTCCTCGATCGGCGACGAAAGGGCGCCCAACAGGGCCACCCCGGCCACTCCGGGCTCGTCCCGGCAGACCCGGCACGCCACCAGGGCGCCGGCGCTGTGGCCGGCCACGGCGACCCGGTCGGCCAGCACCTCCGGCCTGTCCCGCAGCCAACGCACGCAGGCCAGGGCGTCGGCCAGGTCGGTGTCGTAGCTGACCTCGCTGACGTCGCCGCTCGACCGGCCGAAGCCTCGACGGTCCCACCGCAGGGTCGCAACCCCGGCCATGGCCAGGTGGTGGGCGATACGCCGCATGGTGCCCGGGGCGGGAGGCTCGCCGTCGGCACCGCCCTCGAGCACCAGGTCGCCGTCCCGGGTGTCGGCCCCGCTGCCGGCGATCAGGGCGATCGCCGGCACGGGCGAGGCGGCCGTGGCCTCCTCGGGGAGGCAGAGCACGCCCGCGATGGAGACTTCGGAGGCGAGCGTCACCTCGTGCTCGCGCATGGGCGCTGTCTACACCGGCTGAGGATGAGCGTGCCGTGCGTGCTCCGCCGGCTCGGCGGCGGCGCCGCCGTGACGTCCATCGGAGCCGGGACGCACGTTCAGTCGCCGCAGGAGCTGAGCGTTGAGGGCGACGACGACCGTGGAGGCGCTCATGAGAATCGCCCCCACCGCCGGCGGCAGGGTGATCCCCGCCCACGACAGCGCCCCGGCGGCGAGCGGGATGGCGACGATGTTGTAGCCCGCCGCCCACCCCAGGTTCTGGAGCATCTTGCGGTAGCCGGCCTGGGACAGGCGGATCACCCCGACGACCCCACGGGGGTCGCTGGAAGCGAGCACGACGCCCGCCGACTCGATGGCCACGTCGGTGCCGGCGCCAATGGCGATCCCCACGTCGGCCCGGGCCAGCGCTGGAGCATCGTTGACGCCGTCGCCGACCATCGCCACCGTGGTGCCCTTCTCCTGGAGACCGGCCACCACCGAATCCTTGTCCTCGGGCAGGACTTCGGCGAAGACCTGGTCGACGCCCAGTTCGGCGCCGACGGCGTCGGCCACCTGGCGAGCATCGCCGGTGATCATCACGACCCGGCGGCCCAGGGCTTGGAGCTGGGCGACAGCCTCCTTCGCCTCGGGCCGTACCTCGTCCTCGAGCGACAGAGCGCCCACGATCTCGCTGCCCCGGACGAGGTAGAGCACGGCCGCGCCCCGGCCCTTCCACCCGTCGACCGCGGGCGCCAGGCCGGCGGGCACGTCCAGCTGACGCTCCCGGAGGAGGGCGGGGCCGCCCACCGCGTAGCGCACACCGTCGATCGAGGCCTCCACCCCTCGGCCGGTGATCGAGCGGAACTCGGTGGCGCGGGGCACGTCGGCCAGCCGCTCGTCGGCGGCGCTGACGATGGCCCGGGCCAGCGGGTGTTCGGAGTCCGACTCGACCGCCGCCGCCAGCCGCAGGACTTCGTCCTCCGTCGTTTCCACGGCGGCCACGCCGGCAACCACGTGAGCGCCCTTGGTCAGCGTCCCCGTCTTGTCGAACAGCACGGCCTCTACCGTCCGCATGCGCTCGAGGGCGAGCCGGTCCTTGAGCAGGATCC
>DASUXN010000148.1:0-2742 GCA_036377875.1 Acidimicrobiales bacterium | reverse complement strand
CATGGAGCGGATGAACACCCCGGGGTCGGTGGCATGGCGCTGCATCCGGAGGCGGTCGCCCAGCACGGCGCCGCCCGACACCGGAGAGGAGGGGTCGACGGCGACGACGGCCACCCGCTGGCCGTTGGCCCGGCGGGCGGCCACCAGCCGGTCGACCAGGCTCGACTTGCCCGCACCAGGGGCGCCCGTCACGCCCACGATCCGGGCCCTGCCGGTGCGGGGAAAGGTCATGGCGGCGACGGCCCGCTCTGCGAGCCCGCCGTCCTCGACCAGGGAGATCAACCGTCCGGCCGCCCGCGCCTCGCCGCCGGCGGCGGCGTCGAACAGCGCCTGGACGGACGGCTCAGTAGTCGAAGGCCGGCTCCAGGCCGGGAGCGTTGACCTCGGTGATGCCCGGGACCCGATCCTTGAGGATCCGCTCGATGCCCGCCTTGAGCGTCATGGTGGAGGCCGGGCAGCCCACACAGGCTCCGATCAGCTCGATCTCGACCACGCCCGTGTCCTCGTTCACGCCCACGAGCGTGACGTCGCCGCCGTCCATCTGGAGGGCGGGGCGGATGGCGTCGATGGCAGCCTCGACCCCGGCCCGCATCTCGCCCGGGTCGCCCGGGTCGCCCTGGGCGGCGACGGCGTCACCCGCCATCGCGACGGCGTCCGCGGGTGCGGTTTCGCGGTCGGCGTTCTCATGCTCCGACTTGCTGATGAAGGTCACGGGCTCGCTCACGTTGGGTTCAACGCTACCAAGCCCCTGGCGCTTCCCTTCCCGTGCCGGCTGTGTGCCTGAATGTCGTGGCGGCTGCGTGCCCGAACGCCGTGCCGGCTGCGTGCCTGAATGTCGTGGCGGCTGCGTGCCTGAATGTCGTGGCGGCTGCGTGCCCGAACGCCGTGGCGGCTGCGTGCCTGAACGTCGTGGCGGCTGCGTGCCCGAACGTGTGGCTGAGTACCGTCCGGAGGTGCCGCGTGTGGTCGCCCGTTCCGCCGCCGACCGCGCCCAGACGGAGGTGCTGCTCGCTCCCAGGCGGGACCTGCTGATCGAGCGTTCCGTTGGGGACGGCACGTTCGAGGCGGCGTCGGGCCCCTTGACCCGCTACTCGCGCCGGGTCGAGGTGGCCGACGGCGTCGTCACCCAGACCGTCGACTTCAAGCTGGCCGTGCCCTACTTCGGGTGGCTGTGCGTCTGGCCTTTCAAGCGGGCCATCGTGCGCCCGCCCCGCCAGGTCCCACCGTGGTGGGCGCCGCCCGCCGCCCTCGACGCCCGGGCCGCCAACGTCCTGGGCAGCCTGGCCGCCATGGGCGTCGTGCTCGGCTACCTCAACACCCTGTTCACCCAGACCATCGCCTTTGCGGGCGAGGAGTTCGAGGCGTCGTCGGGGGCGCAGGGCCTGGCCGGAGGCGTGGTTCGCCTGGGCGGGTTCCTGGCCTTGGCCGTCGTGGGGCTGGCGGACCGCCGGGGGCGACGGAGGGTGGTGGTGTGGGCCGCCCTCGCCGGCTGCGGCCTGGCGGTGACGGGGGCGCTGGCGCCGTCGCTGCCATGGCTGACCGCCAGCCAGACGGTAGCGAGGGGGTTCGCCACCGCCCTCTTGCTGCTGGTTGGGATCCTCGCCGCCGAGGAGATGCCGGCCCGCAGCCGCGCCTACGCGGTCAGCATGCTGGCCATGGCCAGCGGCCTGGGCGCCGGCTTCGCGGTCATGGCCCTCAAGCTGGCCGATCTGGGCGTGTCCGGTTGGCGGCTGGTGTACGTCATCCCGCTGTTGGGCATTCCCCTGGTCACCAGCATCCGCAGGCGCCTTCCCGAGAGCCGGCGCTTCCTCGCCCCGCACCGCGACGTCGACCTGGCCGGCCACGGGCGGCGCTTCTGGCTGTTGGCCGTCTCCGGCCTGCTCACGAACCTGTTCATCGCCCCTCAGTCCCAGTTCTTCAACCGCTACCTCCGCTCCGAGCACGACTTCAGCGCGGGCCGGATATCGCTGCTGACGCTGGTCGCAGGCACGCCTGGGGTGATCGGGATCGTGGTGGGCGGGCGGCTGGCCGACGTGAGGGGACGGCGGATCGTGGCCGCCGTCGCCCTGACGGGCGGAACGTTGTTCACCGTCGTCTTCTACTTCGCCGACGGAGTGGGGCTGTGGCTGTGGCCCATGGTCGGCAACATCGTCTCGGCCGCGTCGATCCCCGCCCTCGGCGTCTACGGGCCCGAGCTGTTCCCCACCTCGCTGCGGGGACGGGCCAACGGCCTGGTGGCGGTGTGCTCGCTCGGCGGGAGCGCCGCTGGGCTGGCGCTGGCGGGGACGCTGGGCGACAGCTTCGGCCGGCTGGGACCGGCCATGGCCCTGCTCGCCACCGGGCCCGTCCTTGTCGCCCTCCTCGTGCTGGTGGCCTACCCCGAGACGGCGGGCAAGGAGCTGGAGGACCTCAATCCCGAGGACGTCCGCCCGCCCCCGGACCCGCCTGACTGACCTCGACCACGAACTTCCGCACGATCTCCGCCACCGCCGCGTCCTTGCCGCGCAGACCGTGGTCGCCTCCCTCGATCCAGGCGTGGGTGACCGGTCCGGGGATGGCGGCAGTGGCCTCCTCCAGCTCCTCCGGTGCGCCGAACGCGTCTCGCGTGCCCGACACGAACAGGCACGGCACATCGAGGGAGGGGAAGTGCTCGGTCCGCAGCCGGTCGGGCCGGCCGGGCGGGTGGAGCGGGTCGCTCACCAGGACGAGGGCGAGGGCGGGGAGCCCTTCTCCCACCGCCAG
>DASUXN010000147.1:0-3595 GCA_036377875.1 Acidimicrobiales bacterium | reverse complement strand
CCACGATGCCGGCGCGCACGCTGCTGACGAGGGCGGCCCACTGCCGGCCGCCGGGGTGGACGGTCACCGCCACCCGCCGCTCACAGGCGGCGGCCACGTCGGGCACGGTCGCAGAGCGGGCGACGAGCGTCTCCGCCGTCCCCACCGAGTTGGCCACCTCGCCCTCCCCCACTCCGGCGCCGACCAGGCCGACCAGGTGGTCGTGACCGGCGATGGTGACGGGGATGCCTTCGGGCAGCCCCGACCAGTGGGCGCCCTCGCCCGACACGCGGCCCATGGCCGTCCCCGCCGCCTCGACGGGCGGGAACAGGCTGATCGGGAAGCCCAAGGTGTCCGCCACCTCGGGGATCCATTCGAGGGTGCCCACGTCGTAACAGCCGGTACGGGCGGCCAGGGAGTGCTCGGTGGCCTCGCTGCCGGTGAGGGCGTGCAGGATCAGCTCGGGCACTCCCAGCCACCGCTTCATCTCCATGCCCTGGCCCACCAGCCAGCCCAGCTTGGCCGCGGTCAGAACCGGGCGCAGCCGCTGCCCGACCCGGCCGGACAGGGTGCCCGCGAAGGCCCGTTCCAGCTCGGTGATCGCCTCCTGACCGCGAGGGTCGTGCCAGCCGATCACGGGCGCCTGCGGCCGGCCCGCGGCGTCGAGGGGCGCGCCGCTCTCGGCCATGCCGCCGACGCCGACGCCGGCGACCCGGTGGAGGTCGTCGCCCACCGCCGCGAGCACCTCCCCCACCGCGGCCAGCAGGGCGTCCACTTCCATCTCGACCCCACCGTCGGTGACGAAAGGCGTTTGCGTGGCCACGGTCCGCAGCTCCCGCGCCTCGCCGTCCACGACCACGGCCTTGGTCCTGCTCGTACCCACGTCCAGGCCGAGCAGGAGGTCCATGGGCAACGTTGGCACAGCCTGGTCGCAGCCGAGGTCGACCTCGGGCGCTACGGCTCCTGAAGCTCCGTCTGCACCGCCCGGTTGATGCCGGCCTCGCGCCGGAAGCCGATGATGCGACCCACGGCCACGGCCGCCGTCTCCCGCAGCAGGTGGCGGGCGGCGCTGGCACCGACGATCGGGCTGCTGCGGGTCGGCGACGGGTGGCCGTCCAGCCCGAGCTCGTCGCTGATGGCGTCGATGCGGAAGGAGTGGAACGGGTCCGACACCAACAGCACGGTGGTCATGTCCCGCTCCTTGAGGAAACCGGCGGCCGCCGCCAGCGACTCGAACGAATTGGTCCCGTCCACCTCCCGCAGGATGTCCTCGTCGGGGACACCTTTGGTGAGGAGGTAGTCGGCGGACGCGGTGGCCTCGGTGAACCGGTCGCCCGGCTGCTTGCCGCCGGTGACCACGATGACCGGGGCGAGGTCGCGCTCGTACAGGTCGTAGGCGTGGTCGAGGCGGGCCCGGAGGATGTCGGAGGGCACCCCGTTGAACTGGGCGGCCCCGAGCACGACGATGGCATCGGCGGAACGGGCCTCGTCCCGGCGGGACGCCAGCCACACCTGCACGAACGTGAACATCAGGTAGGCGGCCAGGACGAACGCCACTAGCACGGCCAGCTTCACCAGCCGGATCACGCCGCGAGCCGGCTCCTTGCCCGGCGCAGGCGAACCAGGGCCTCGTCCCGCCCCAGCGCCTCCAGGGACTCGAACAGCGGCGGTCCGACCGACCGGCCCGTCACCGCCACCCGGATCGGGGCCTGGGCCTTTCCCAGCTTCAAGCCGTGACGCTCGCCGATGGCGCGCGTCAGCTCGTGCAGCACCGCGGCCGACCATTCTGCCGACCCATACCCTTCCAGCGCCTCGTCCAACACCTCGAGGGCGGCCGGGTCGCGGGCCACCTTCTCCCACGAGGCGTCGTCGATCTCGGGCTCCTCCAGGAAGAGGAAGTCGACCAGGGCCGGCACCTCGGCCAGCGTGCGCACCCGCTCCTGCACAAGCGGCGCCACCACCTTGAAACGGGCCAGGTCGAACCGCTCCGGCGGCCACGGCGACTCCGACTCGAGCCACGGGAGGGCCTCTCGCACGAACGTCTTGACCGGCAAGGCCCGGATGTATTCGGCGTTGATGTGGTCGAGCTTCTGGATGTCGAAGAAGGCCGGCGACGGGCTGATGTCCTCCAGGCGGAACTGGGCCACCATCTCGCCGATGGGCATGATCTCCCGGCCGTCCCGGGGCGACCAACCGAGCAGGGCCAGGTAGTTGCGCAGCGCCTCGGGCAGGTACCCCATGCTGCGGTACTCCTCCACCGCCACCGCATGGTCACGCTTGGACAGCTTGCGCCGCTTCTCGTCGACGATCAGCGGGAGGTGGGCGTAGAAGGGCTCGTCGGCCGCGCCCAGGGCCCGGCGGATGAGCAGGACGCGAGGGGTCGACGACAGCAGGTCCTCGCCGCGGATCACGTGGGTGATGCCCATGTCCATGTCGTCGAGGGCGTTGGGCAGGTAGAAGCTCGGCGAGCCGTCGGAGCGGACGATGACGAAGTCCTCGAGCACGGCGTGCTCGAACGGGACGTCGCCCCTGATCAGGTCCTTCACCACGGTCGTGCCCTCGTCGGGCGTGCGGAAGCGCAGGGCGCGGCCGGGGCCGGCCTCCAGGCCGCGGTCCCGGCAGAAGCCGTCGTAACCCTGTGCTCCCCGCGCCTTGACGTCGTCGGCCGTGCAGTCGCAGTAGTAGGCCGCGCCGGCCGCCACCAGCCGCTCGGCCGCTTCGTGGTACGCGTCGAGGCGCTCGGACTGGCGGAACGGGCCCTCGTCCCAGTCGATCCCGAGCCAGTGCAGGCCCCGGCTGATGGCCTCTATGGACTCGTATGTCGACCGGGCCCGGTCGGTGTCCTCGATGCGGAAGACGAGCGTGCCGCCGGTGGACCGGGCGTACATCCAGTTGTAGAGCGCGAGCCACGCCGTCCCCACGTGCAGGTAGCCCGTGGGAGCCGGGGCGTACCGAACACGGGGAGCACTCATGAGTCCGACGGTAGCCTCGGGCTCCCATGCCTCAGCGTGTTCTAACGCCCCAATCCGAGAACTTCCCCCAGTGGTACCAGGACGTAGTGGCCAAGGCCGAGATGGCCGACAACGGCCCCGTCCGGGGCACCATGGTCATCCGTCCCTACGGCTACGCCATCTGGGAGCGGATACAGCGCGAGCTGGACGACCGGATCAAGGCGGCGGGGGCCCGCAACGCCTACTTCCCCCTGTTCATCCCCGAGTCGTACCTCCGCAAGGAGGCCCAGCACGTCGAGGGCTTCAGCCCTGAGCTGGCCGTCGTCACCCACGGCGGCGGGAAGGAGCTGGAGGAACCGGTCGTCGTCCGCCCCACCAGCGAGACGATCATCAACGTGTTCTTCGCCAAGTGGGTACAGAGCCACCGCGACCTGCCGCTGCTCATCAACCAGTGGGCCAATGTGGTCCGCTGGGAGCTGCGCCCCCGGGTGTTCCTCCGCACCACCGAGTTCCTGTGGCAGGAGGGCCACACCGCCCACGCCACCCGGGAGGACGCCGCCGCCTACGCCCGCCGCATCCTCGACGAGGCGTACCGCGACTTCATGGTCAACGTCCTGGCCATGCCGGTGTTCGTCGGCGTGAAGACCCGCCGGGAGCGCTTCGCC
>DASUXN010000146.1:0-4166 GCA_036377875.1 Acidimicrobiales bacterium | reverse complement strand
GGCCAGCAGCCCTTCTTCCCAGTCCTCCCCCGCCGCGTGCGTGTCGTCCGTCATGGGGTTACCTCCTACTGAGAAGAGCCTTCGGGACCGTGGCTGATACCACCCAGCTCGGCCCGCATCTTCTCCAGGCAGCGGCGTCGGGTCGGCCCGATGCTGCCCTGGCGCATGTCGAGGGCCGCAGTGATCTCCTCGTAGGTGGGAGGAGGATCGGTCATAAGCAGTCGCAGCAGCCGCTGGCAGTGGGGCGGAAGAGCGGCCAGCGCCTGCCACACCGCGAGCTGGCGCTCGCTGGCGAGCAGGCGCGCGTCGGGCGGTGGAGTGAGCGGGTCGGCGTCGTCGAAGTCGTCGGAGGTCCCACTCGGCACCTGCCGGCCGTCACGGCGGAGCAGCCGCAGGGCCTCGTGGCGGCACGTCGAGGCCAACCAGGCTCCCACCCGTTCGGGCTCCCGGATGCTGTGGAGATGGGTCAAGAGGCGCAGCCATGTGACCTGGTAGACGTCCTGGGCGTCCGCCCAGCTCAAGCGGTGGGCCCGCGCCACCGCCAGCACGCGCGGCCCCAACCGGTCCACGAGCGCGTCCCAAGCGCCGCTGTCACCGGCGCGGGCGCCCAACACCAGCTCACCGTCCGTCCCCCCCGCCCTGGCCACGAGGGGGCATGCTACGGCCGAGGGGGGACCCGGTTACGGACCAGGCGGAGGCGCGGGAGGCGACGGCGGGTAGCTGACGTTGGTGTCGAGCGTCACGAGCCGGGCGCCGTCGCCGTCGGGACCGGGGCCGAGGGCGATGCTGCGGACGGCGTCGTCCAACACCGCGGCGAGCGCCTCGGGCGCCTTGCTCGTGTCACTCGCTTGGCGAGCGGCTACGAGACCTGAAACCAGCGGGGTAGCGAACGACGTGCCGCTCCACACGGCGTACCCGGCGAAGTTGAGCGTCGGGCCGCCCCGCAGAGGCCGGTAGGGGCCGGTGCCGAAGGCGTTCACCACGTCCTCGCCCCGTGCCCACACGTCCACCCACGCTCCGTAGTTGCTGAAGTGGGCACGGGCTCCGTTCGCGTCCACGGCTCCGACTCCGACGACGTCCTCGAGGTGCCCGGGCCAGGTCGGCTCGGGCCGCCCCGCGTTCCCGGCCGCGCCCACGAGGGCGATACCGGCGCCGACGGCGGCGGTGAGCGCCGGTTGCAGCGCGACAGGGCTCACGTTTCCCGCCACGCCAGGGCACGTCAGCGACAGGTTGATGATGTCGACGTCCTTCTCGATCGCCCGCCAGATGCCCTCAGCTACATCGGATTCGGTGGCGATCCCGTCTTGGTCGAGGACCCGGATGGCCACGATCTTGCAAGCCGGCGCCACCCGCCGGACGACCCCGGCGACAAAGGTGCCGTGGCACCCGGGGAAGTGGATGTATCCCCGCCAGTACGTACGGTCGAGGTCGACCTGTTCGAACTCGACGTCGTTGGCGAGGGCCGGGTTGGCGGCGTAGTCGGGCAGGATCCCCGAGTCGAGGACGGCGACGGCCACGCCCTCGCCCGCGCCGGGCGCGCCGAGGTGGGGCCGGCTCGACGGCTCGCGGGGGTCACCGGCCGGCGACCCACAGTCGATGGGCGAGGCGAAGAACAGGTAGTTGTAACTCGCGGGCGGGATCTCCCGGCCATGGGGGTCGAGCGGCCGTTCCTCGATCCTCTCCAGGATCAGCGGGACCACCTGGCCCGCGTCCTCGACCTGGACCACGGCCGGCCCCTCTTTGCGGTCCCGCGTGAGCTCGCAGGGATAATCCATCTGGCGGAGCAGCTCCTGGACCTTCCTGACGGCCCAGTCCGCCACGATGATCTCGTCCTTCTTGTAGAAGAAGGGCTGGAGGAACTGCTCTTCGTCGTGGAGGTGCTCGCCGTCGTGCTTGACGACCGGGCACTTCTCCTTCATCAAGGGACGGCCCGACCGGTCCAGCACCACGAGCCCGTGCTCGAAGTCGAACCCCTGGTCCTCGAAGACGACGAGCTCGTCGACGACCTCTTGGAGGTTTGCGGGAGCGACTCCGATGTCGCTCCGGTCGCGCAGTTGGTTCAGACGATGTTGAAGGAACTTCAGGTCCATTGCCGCCCCCCGGTTCGTTCCCAGCCCGCCGGGCTGGGGCTCTTCTCTAGCATGAGAGTCGTGACGGCGGCCGTTTCGTACGTCGGGCAGGCAAGAACCGATGCGGAACGGGCCCTGGGTCAGGCGTTCGCCGACCCCCGACGATCGATCGAGACGGCTCGGGCCGCCCTGGCCGCGGCGCGCACCGCCCACGATCCCTTCGCCGAGTCACTGGCCCACCAGGCCTTGGGGCTGGCCGCCCGGCTGCTCGGGCAGGTGACGACGGCGGTGGCCCGGCTGGAGACGTCGGTGGCGACGGCCGAGCAAGCGGGGCTCGCCCTCCGTGCCGCCGAGGCGCGGATCAGCCTGAGCCTTGCCCTGACCATGGCGGGCCGCACGTCGGACGCGCTGGCGTCGCTCGACGCCGCCGCCCGGTCATTGCACGGCGTGAAGCTGGCCCAGCTGCGGGCGCAGCGGGCCTTGATCCTCCGCCGCCTGGGCCGCCTCGACGAGGCCTTCGACGAGCTGCGGCGCGCCTTGCCGACCCTACGGCGGGCGGGCGACCACCTTCTGGTCGCCCGGGCCCTCAACGAGCGCGGTCTCCTCCAGGTCGATCGTGGCGCGTTCGCCGCCGCCGATGCCGACCTGCGCCGGTCTCAGGAGCTGTTCCGCTCCCTCGGCCAGCTACGGGACGCAGCGGCGACCGGCCACAACCGTGGCTGGTGCGCGGCCCGGGCGGGGGACGTGGTCGCCGCCCTGCGGCTGTACGACGAGGCCGAGGCCGACTTCGCCCACCTGGGCATCGTCATGGGAGAGGTTCCCCTCGACCGGGCCAGAGTGCTCCTGGCGGCCGGCCTGGCGACCGACGCCCGTGACCTGGCCACCCGGGCCGCCGAGGTCTACGAAGCGTCCGCCGACCGGGCCGGCTGGGCCGAGGCCATGCTCGCGGTGGCCGAGGCAGCACTGGCCGCCGGTGACGCGGAAGGCGCTCGGCAACGAGCCATGGAGGCCAAGCGAGCCTTCGCCCAGCAGCGACGTCCGGGGTGGCAGGCCCTGGCCCGGTACCTGGAGGCCCGGGCCGCGTGGGGGGCGGGCGACCGTTCGGCGGCCGCCTACCAGCGAGTTCGGAAGGTGGCGGCCGACCTCGAGACCCTGGGCCTGCCCCTGCTCGCCAGCGAGGCGCTACTCATCGCGGGCCGGACCGCGGCCGCCCTCGACCGCCCTGGCGCGGCCCATGACGCGCTCGTCCGGGCGAGCCGAAGCCGCGGCGGCGGCCCCGCCCAACTTCGCGGCCAAGGGTGGCTCGCCGAGGCTCTCCTCCGGCTTCAAGCGGGCCGCGGCTCGAGCGCCGAAGCGGCCCTCAGGGCGGGCCTGGGGGTCCTCGACGCCCACCGCACGAGCCTGGGCGCCACCGAGCTGCGCGCCAACGCGTCGAGGGCGGCCGCCGAGCTGGCCACCCTGGGGCTGCGGCTGGCGGTCGAGTCTGGGCGGCCCCGACGGGTGCTGGCGTGGACGGAGCGGTGGCGGGCCGGCAGCCTGGCCATGCGCCCGGTCCGGCCACCTGAGGATCGGGCCGTGGCCGCCGCCCTGGGCGAGCTGCGGGGCGTCCTCACCGAGATCGAGCGAGCGGGTACGGCCGGCCGGCCGACCGCCGAGCTGGTCGCCCGCCAGGCGGCCCTCGAGGAGACGGTACGCCGGCTCAGCCACCGGGCCGCCGGCGGGGGCAACGTGGACGCAGCGCGCGTTCCTTCGGCGGACGAGCTCGTCGGTGCCCTCGGCGATCGCGCCCTTATCGAGCTGGTGGAGGTCAACGGCAAGCTGCTGGCCGTGGTGGTTGCCCGCGGCCGGGTCCACCTCGCCGACCTGGGGCGGCACTCGGAGGCGGTAGCCGAGATGGACGGCGCCCGCTTCGCCCTCCGCCGGCTCGCCCACGGTCGCGGCTCCCCCGCGTCCCTCGCCGCCGCGTCCGGCGCCGTCGCCCACGCCGGTCGCCGCCTCGAGGCCCAGGTCGTCTCCCCCCTCCGCCGGTGGATCGCCGACCGGCCGGTGGTGATCGTTCCGCCCGCCAGCCTGCACGCCTTGCCGTGGTCGATCGTT
>DASUXN010000145.1:0-4175 GCA_036377875.1 Acidimicrobiales bacterium | reverse complement strand
GCCTCGTTCCAGCCATCGCGTCCTGAGACCCGCTTGTAGAGTCGAAGCCGTGCTGCAACGGGTCGCCGAACACGTGATGCGGCCTCGGCGGTTCGGTCCCAAGGTGCTGCTGCGGGTCGACCTGCACGGGGTGTCGAGCTTCGGACCGGGCGACCAGCGCACCGCCATCCGCTGGGAGTGGATCGAGGACATCTCGACCACCGACTCCGCGGTGGAGGTCCGCTCCGCCACGGATTCGGTGACCTTCCCCACCGGAGCCTTCGGATTCGACCCGCCCGCCTTGGCCCAGCGACTTCAGGAGGCCATGTCCATCACCCGGCGGCCCGAGATCATCGGAGAGCTCGGTTCCCGCTGACGGCAGTGTCCCGTTCGACCTGCCCGTTCCACGCAGGTTCTGGTCGTTGGTTTGCCTGACCGGGGTGCTGGTCGCGGTCGTGTTCGCCCTCGTGCCGGTGTCGGTCACGTTCGGGAACGACCCGTTGCTCCGCCTGCGGGAGCTGGACCCCGAGCTGTCACCGCCGCCCAACAATGCCCACTGCGGCTCGCCCGTGCGCAGCCTCGACGTTGCTCCCGCCGACACGAGCCTCCACGAGCTGGCCCGGGCCAATGCCTGCGAGGACGCCGCCCGCCGGCGGCTGGCGGCAGCGGTGGCGGGCGGCGCCGTTCTCTTCGTGTTCGGGCTGGTCGGCCGGGTCGCCTCGTCGCCTGCACCCGAGCGGCCGTCGCGGCTTCAGGCGGCAATGCCGGTGCGTAGCGGCAAGGGTGGGTTACCCTCGGACTGAGCACGTTGGGGGACTCGAAACCGGTACCGGAGCAGCACGGGCAGGGGTCTCCTGCCCGGTCGCTCGTCGTGCTCGAGAAGGTCAACAAGCGCTTCGGCGACGTGCACGCCCTCAAGGACGTCGACCTCTGCGTCGAACGGGGCGAGGTCCTCGTCGTTGTGGGGCCGTCCGGCTCGGGGAAGTCCACCCTCTGCCGCACGATCAACCGCCTCGAACCCATCGACAGCGGGACGATCACCGTCGACGGCCAGCCGCTGCCCGAGGAGGGCCGGGGACTGGCCAAGCTCCGCGCCGACGTCGGTATGGTCTTCCAGTCCTTCAACCTCTTCGCCCACAAGACCGTCCTCCAGAACGTCACGCTCGGCCCCATGAAGGTCCGCAAGCTGTCCAAGCAGGAGGCGCGGGAGCGGGGGATGAAGCTGCTCGAGCGGGTCGGCATCGCCGACAAGGCCGACCGTTACCCGGCCGAGCTGTCAGGCGGCCAGCAGCAGCGGGCCGCCATCGCCCGCGCCTTGGCCATGGGCCCCAAGATCATGCTGTTCGACGAGCCCACTTCGGCGCTCGACCCTGAAATGATCAAGGAAGTGCTGGACGTGATGATCGAGCTGGCGCGGGAGGGCACGACCATGGTGGTCGTCAGCCACGAGATGGGCTTCGCCCGCCAGGCGGCGCGCCGGGTGGCGTTCATGGACGGCGGCCGAATCGTCGAGCTGGCCCCACCCGAGCAGTTCTTCTCGCAACCGGCAACGGAGCGGGCCCGGAGCTTCCTGTCGAAGATCCTGGCGCACTGAGAAAGGAAAGAGAGATGCGTAGACGAGGGTGGGCATTCCTACCCGTACTACTGGCCCTGACCATGGTGGCCGCCGCCTGTGGCGACGACGACGACTCCGACGAAACGCAGGACACCCCGGACACGACGGCCCAGCCCATCCCGCAGTTCGCGGCGGGCACGACGATGGCCGCCCTTCAGCAGAAGGGCAAGATCATCGTAGGCACCAAGTTCGACCAGCCCGGCCTCGGCCAGAAGAACCCGACGAACGACAAGGTCGAGGGCTTCGATGTCGAAGTGGCCAAGCTCATCGCCGTCGGCATCTTCGGCGGCAGTGTCGACAACATCGAAAGCAAGATCGAGTTCCGGGAGTCCACGACCCCCAACCGTGAGACGTTCATCGAGAACGGCACGGTCGACATCGTGGTCGCCACTTACACGATCAACGACGCCCGCAAGCAGCGGATCGACTTCGCCGGGCCGTACTACGTGGCCGGCCAGGACATCATGGTCAAGGCCAACGACAACTCCATCCGCGGCGTCCAGGACCTGGCCGGGAAGGCGGTCTGCAGCGTGCGCAACTCCACTCCCGCGGCCAACCTCGAGCGGCTGGCGCCGCAGGCCCAGCTCACCCTGTTCGACCAGTACTCGGACTGCGTCTCCGCCATGCGAGACGGCCGCGTGCAGGCGGTGAGCACCGACAACTCGATCCTTCTCGGGTTCGTGGCCGCCAGCCGCACCGAGTTCAAGATCGTCGGGAACAAGTTCACCGACGAGCCCTACGGGATCGGGCTGAAGAAGGGCGACACCGCCTTCCGGAACTTCATCAACGACCGCCTCGAGCAGATGTACCGGGACGGCTCGTGGGCCCGGGCCTTCGTCGCCACCCTCGGGCAGCTCGGGATCCCCACCCCGCAGCCTCCCGCCGTAGACCGCTACGCGTGACCCTTCCGTCCGTCCACCCTGCGGGCTGTTCACCCAGCCCGCAGGGGGCGTGACGGCGCCCAGGCGGGCCTGTGGACGTCGTCACCGGGAACCTCGACGTCTATCTGGAGGGGATGCGGCGGACCGCTGAGCTGAGCCTCGCGTCGTTCGCCATGGCCCTCGTGCTCGGCACGCTGGTGGCCGCCATGCGGGTCAGCCCGGTTCCGCCCCTGCGGTGGGCCGCGGCCACCTACGTCGAGCTGGTGCGAAACACGCCCCTGCTCGTGCTCATGTTCCTTTTCGTGTTCGGCTTCCCGAGCCTGGGCTTCACCTACTCGTTCTACAGCTCGGCGATCATCGTGCTCACCGCCTATACGGGCACGTTCGTGGCCGAGACGGTCCGTTCCGGCATCAACGCGGTGGCCAGGGGCCAGGTGGAGGCGGCCCGGTCCATCGGCCTGACCTTCCCGGCCCTGCTGCGCATCGTCGTCATGCCCCAGGCCCTGCGTACGGTCGTGGCCCCCCTCGGGGGGATCTTCATCGCTCTGCTCAAGAACTCGTCGCTGGCAGTCGTGATCGCGGTCCCGGAGCTCACCGCCGCGGCGGAGAGGGTCGGCACGGCCAGCGCTCGCTTCATCCCCGCCTATCTGGGCGCCGCCGCCGCCTACCTCCTGATGACGATCCCCTCGGGAGTGTTCGTGGGCTGGCTCGAGCGCAAGGTGGCGATCAAGCGATGACCGCCCCCTTCGTCGCCGACGTCCTCGGTCCCCGTGGCCGGCGGGTGACGATTCTCGCCTCGGTCGTCTCGGGCCTGCTGATCCTGGCCGCGCTGGTCGTGGCCTACGGGCGTCTGTCCGACCGGGGCCAGCTGGACGCCGTCCGCTGGGACCCCTTCACCCAGTGGTCGGTGTGGCGCTTCCTCCTCCTCGGCCTCGTCACCACCGTCAAGGTGGCCATGCTCTCCATGGCGGGCGCCATCGTGATCGGCGCCCTGATGGCCCTGGCCCGCCTGTCCCGCACCAAGCCGCTGCGGTGGCTGGCCGCGGCGTACGTGGAGTTCTTCAGGGGCGTCCCCCTGGTGCTCCTCGTCTTCTTCTCGTATCTCGGCCTGCCCCGCTACGGCGTCGAGCTGTCCGCCTTCACCGCCCTTTCGATGGCCCTGATCATCTACAACGGCGCCGTTCTGGGCGAGATCTTCCGAGCCGGCATCCTGTCGCTCGACCGGGGCCAGAGCGAGGCTGCGCACTCGCTGGGCCTGACCTACTGGCAGTCGATGCTGCTGGTCGTCATCCCCCAGGCGGCCCGGCGCATGATCCCGGCCATCGTCAGCCAGCTCGTCACCCTCCTCAAGGACACGTCGCTGGGCGCCGCCATCGGCTTCGAGGAGCTGCTGCGCCGGTCCCGCATCAACGGGGAGTTCTTCCAGAACCCTCTCCAGTCGCTGGTCGTCGCCGCCGCCCTGTACATCGTCGTCAACTTCACCCTCAGCCGCATCGCCCGCCGCCTCGAAGTCCGCCAGCGCCGCCGCTACAAGGCCGGGACGATCGCGGTGGGTGGCATCGAGGACTTGGCCGTGCTCCAGGCCCAGGACCCGATGGGCGGATCGGGCATCGCCGCGGCCGGGGACGACTGAGTCCGCTTGTCAGTCGATACGCAGGCTCTCGGCCACGGTCGAGAGGCTGGGACTGTCGCCGAAGAGC
>DASUXN010000144.1:0-2293 GCA_036377875.1 Acidimicrobiales bacterium | reverse complement strand
AACGGGGAGATGCTGTTCGCCGGCACGAGCGCAGTGGCCGAGGTGGTGGACGCCGGTCATGGACCGAGCATCACCGCCGGGGCCTACGTGCAGCGGCCCGGTTCGAGCCACATCCTCCTCCTCGAGGACCTCGGCTTCCCGCCCGCCTTCATGTCGTTGCTGGACGGCACCCTTCCTCTGCTGAGCCGGCTGCGCAGCCTGGGCCGGGCCGGGGCCGGGTACGCCCGGGCCGCCCGCCACGGATCGCTGTTCCCCACCCGGGACCTGTTCGGGGGCTCGTGGGTCCCCCATTTCCTGCCCTACCTGGGCATGGGCACCGACGCCGCCAACGGGCAGTTCCGCCTCGACGGGGCCGGTCACCTCCGCCTCGACTGGGACCCGACCCGCAGCGCCGGCATGTACGTCGAGATGGAGGAGGCGCTGCGGCGGATCAGCTCGGCCTTGGGCGGGACGTACCGGCGTAGCGTGCTGTTCCGCCGCCCCCTAAGGCGCATGCTCACCGCTCACCCCCTGGGCGGGTGCGTCATGAGCGACCGGCCCGAGGACGGGGTGGTCAACGACCGGGGCGAGGTGTGGGGCCATCCCGGCCTGTACGTGGCCGACGGCGCGGTGATCCCCGGCCCGCTGGCCGCCAACCCTTCGCTCACCATCGCCGCCGTGGCTGAGCGGATCGCCCAGTGGATGGTCCACGGGCGGGAAGCGGCCTGACCTGTCATCCTGGAGCGGTCGTGTCCGATCCGCCGCCATCGCCCCAGCCCGATCCGGAAAGCGGTTGGCCGCCCCGCTTCGACAACTCGACCATCGGCTGGGCCGCGGCGGCGCTACTCGTGCTGTTCCTCGCCCTCGCGGCCTGGTTCCGCAGCGTCTTCTCCGACGCCGACCTGCTTGACGCGGGCGACGAGGCGGCCGAGCACGCGGCGGCCTACGTGCTGCTCGTCCTCGGCCTGCTCTCGATGCTGGCCGGCATCCTGTTCGCCTTGGTCGAGCAGCGACGGCCTCCCGCCCCTGCCCCGGCCGCCCAGCTCCCCTCCGCCCGTGGCGGCCCCGACGTGGTGGGCGCCGTCGGCAAGGTCGTCGAGTCGTTCAAGGACAAGAAGGTCTCGACAATCCTGTTCTCGATCGGGCTCGTCCTGATCGGCCTGGCCGCCGCCGGCAGCGGCCTCGTCGACGTCAGCATCGGTGAGGACGCCGGCTCGGGCGGGTCGGTGGCCGATCCCGAAGCGGGCTGAGCCCCGCCCTAGAGCATCCGCAGGATGTCGGGGAGCGCCAGCTTGGCCGCGTTCTCCGACCGTCCCAGCAGGCGGTTCATGCCCGCCTGGGTGTCGTTGGCCAGTTTCACCACCTCTTCGGTGACCTGGCCGAACGTCTTGCCTTTGGCCGGCCCCCCCGGAATCACCGTGCGCACCAGCCGGGCGGGATCGTTGGTGACCCCCGCCGCGGTGAGGTTGTCGACGATCACCCGGAACATGCTCAGCGCCTCGCCGAACGCGTCCTGCAGACGGGTGAACTCGTGAAGGACGGAGAACTCGAGCAGGTCGCCCAGCTCGCTGCGGGACGGGTCGGCGCCGTGGCCGGTGAGGATGACGTCGATCGTCCGCTCGATGAGACGGGTGGGTGCGGCGCACACCCGACCCGTGTCGGGCCGAACCAGCTGGCGCGTCGCCTCGGCGTAGGCGACCACCTCGGCGGCGGTCATGGTGGCGTCGGCGCCCTTGTCGTTCTCCAGGGCGACCGAGAACGAGAACAGGCCCCGGCTGGCCTTGAAGATCGAGGCGATGAACGGCGGCAAGGCGCCGTGGGGGGCCACCGGGTGGTTGCCGCGATGGAACAGCACGTGGACCAGGTTCACGCCCATGTAGCTGGTCCAGTAGAGGCGGCGGGGAGCACCGATCTGGGTGGGTCCGGCGGCCGCCAGGTTGGCGGCCTGCGTGGCCTGGACGTAGTGGTGGGCGATCCAGGCGAACCCGTTGAGGATGGCGGCTGTGTCATGGCGAAGGGCGTCGTAGGCCGCCGCGTTCATCTGCCCCCCCAGGCGGGACGGTGTGTCGGCGTAGGGAGCGGGCTCGGTGTCCATGGAGATCCCCGACTTCTGGGCCTTTCGGATGGCCGGCTTGGGAGCCGAGTCCTCCAGCAGGAGCCGGCCCGAGGCGTCGGTCTGGTCGGTGATGGTGAGGATCTGGGTCAGCCGCATGCCGGGCCGGCGGGGACCGTCGGGAGCGGGCGGGGGGGACGTCGGGGGCTTGGCGGCCGCGGGTCGGCCGGACAGGGTGCGGGTGGTGACCAGGCGTGGTTC
>DASUXN010000143.1:0-2885 GCA_036377875.1 Acidimicrobiales bacterium | reverse complement strand
ACATCGCGCGAGGAGGCTCCCGATGAGCATGACCCACACCCACGCCGACACCCACGCCGCCGACGCCCACGCCGCCGACGCCGCCCGCTGCACCACCGACTCCGGAACGGGCCTGCTGGTGGTCCGCCCCGACGCCGAGATCATGAGCAAGCAGAGCCTTCCCTACTTCCTGGGCGTGTCGGCCGCCTCCACCGGCGCCAAAGGCATCTCGATGAACCTGGTGGTGATCCCGCCCGCGGGCCGGGCCGAACCCCACAGCCACCGCGGCTACGAGACCGCCATCTACATGATGAAGGGGGAGCTCGACGTCCGCCACGGGCCCGGTCTCGTGCACTCGACGATCGTGAAGGCGGGCGACTTCATCTTCCTCCCCGCCGATCTGCCCCACCAGCCCGTGAATTTGTCTGACCAGGAGCCGGCGCTGGCCATCGTGGCCCGCAACGACCCCAACGAGCAGGAGAGCGTCGAGCTGTTCCGGTAAGCCGACGGCCCCCGGTGGAGCGGGCCGGGCAATGGCTGCCCGGTTCTACCCACCGCCGCCGCCCTTGGGCGCGACGACGTGGAAAGCCGGCACCTTGCTGTGGAAACCCTTCAAGGCCAGCTCGCCCACGTCCTCCAGCTCCCAGCGGTCCTCGACGGCCAGGCGGGTGCGGCCGCTGACCAGGATCTGGCCGGGCTTCGCCTGGTCGCAAAGCCGGGCCGCCAGGTTGACCACGGTGCCGATCACGCCATAGTCCAGGCGGCCCTCGAACCCCATCTGGCCGAGCGTGGCGTAGCCGAAGGCCACGCCGACCGCGAACCCGAGTCCGTAGCCGCGCGTCCGCCATGCGGTGGTCAGCCGGCCCACCCGCTCGACCATGGCCACGCCCAGCTGCACCGCCTTGTCGGCCGGGTCGGCGCATGGCACCGGGTCGTTGAAGAAGACCATGAGGCCGTCCCCGGCGAAGAACCCGACCGTCGCCTGGTACTCGTGGATCAGGGCGCCGACCGTGTCGTGGTACTCGCCGAGCACCGACATGACCTCCTCCGGTTCGGCCGTCTCGGCGAAGGCGGTGAACCCGCGAAGGTCGCAGAACAGCACCGCGATCTCCCGGCGATGGGTCTGGAGCGTGGTCTCGCGGTGGGACGACACGATCAGATCCGCCAGCTGGGGAGAGAGAAAGCGGCGGAGCTGCGCCAGCCGGCCGATCTCCTCCACCTGCCGGCTCACCCGCTCCTCGAGCGTCTCGTTCAGCTGGGCCAGCTCGGACGCCTGCTGCTGGACGGTGGCGAGCAGCGCCTTCTCCTGGTCGCGCAGCCACTTCTTCTCCAGCGACGCCCCCACCCGCGCCTCCAGCAGGACCGGGTCGAACGGCTTGGGGAGGTAGTCCTCGGCTCCGATCTCGATGCATTCGGCCATCCGGTCGCTCTCGTCCCGGGCCGAGATCATGATGAAGGGGATGTCACGCAGGGCAGGGTCCTCCTGCCGGATCTCGAGCACCTCCAATCCGTTCATCTCCGGCATCATCAGGTCGAGCAGCACCAGGTCGACCGGTCTCGCTTCGAGCACCTCGAGCGCCTCGCGTCCGGTGCACGCCGTCACCACGTCGTGTCCGAGGCGCACGAGCCTCCTCGTGAGGACGTCGCGATTCGCAGCGTCGTCGTCCACGACCAGGACAGTGCCCGTCGCCGGCCTGGCGTGAGGCGGGGCGCTGGGGGTCGACGGACGATCCGGCGAGGGCATAGGCGTAGGTGGAAGCGCGGTTGGTTCGTCCTCCTCGGCGGCCAGCCGGCTCACCATCAACGGGTGATCGACCAGGGCGGCGATGTGGCGGGCGGCGAAGTCGACGCGCAACAGGTCCACGGCCACGTTGTCGGCGCCGATGCGGCGAACGCCCTCGTCGAGCGTCCCAATGGTGCGGCTGACGTTGTCCATCGCGTTCCGCACCGCTCTGCGGGCGCTGCCGGCGTCGCGGCCGGGTGCCAACCCGTCGACCGCCACCAGCGCTCTGCCCGCCTCCGCCCGCACGTCCTGCAGCGGTAGGAACAGGAACTCCAGGTCCGGACCTTCGATCGCCTCCTGGACGAGTTCGGCGTAGCCCATCACGTGGTTGAGGAGCGTGCGCAGCTCGTGTCGCAGGGTCGAAGCAGGATCGTTCGAGCCCGTCATACCGCCTCCAGCACGGTTTCGCCGAGCCGGAACACTGCCCCCTCCCGGGCGCCGACTACCTGTTCGGGCATGTCGGCGAAGAGACGATCGAGGGTGGCATCGTCGTGGGCCGGATCGTGGTGGAAGGCCACCAGCCGGCCTGCGCCGGCGGCGCCGGCGAAGGCGATGGCGTGATCGAGCGCGCTGTGCCCCCACCCGACGTGGGACGGGTACTCCTCGAGCGTGTACTGCGCGTCATGCACGAGAAGGTCGACGCCGTCGGCCAGGGCCAGACCCGACGTCCAGCCCTTGTGGGGCTTGAACTCCAGCGACCCGAGGGCCGGTTCGTGGTCGGGCAGGTATGCGAGCGTCGCCGTGCCGTCGTCGATGCGGTAGCCCAGCGTCGGGCCAGGATGGCAGACCAGGTCGGCGGTGACGACCGCACCCCCCACCTCGAACGTGCCGACCGGCGCGTCGTGCAGCTCCAACCGGCAGCTCAGGTCAGCCATCCGGATGGGGAACAGCGGGGGCGACAGGTAACGGGCTAGTCGCCGCCGCACCCCCATGGTGACCGAGGGGGGGCCCCAGATGTGCACCTCCAGGCCCGGGCGGAACAGGGCGGCGAAGAACCCGAGGCCCTGGATGTGGTCCATGTGGAGATGGGTGAGGAGGATATCGATGCGGGCGAGATCGGCTGGAAGTGACGCCCCCAGCCGGCGCACGCCCGTTCCTGCGTCGAGCACGAGCAGGTCACCGG
>DASUXN010000142.1:0-4402 GCA_036377875.1 Acidimicrobiales bacterium | reverse complement strand
CTCGCCCGCCTGGCGCAGCCGGTAGTTGCCCGAGGACAGCTCGGGGATGTGGCGGCGGCGCCCGAACAGGGTCTCGGTGTAGCCCCGGTCGCGGGCTTCGGCCACGGTGCGGTCCATGTAGGAGCGGACCGCCGGGAAGGCGTCGAAGTAGGCGGCGAGGATGCCGGCCGCCTCGTCGGTGTCGATGCCGAGGCGCGAGGCGAGGCCGTACGCCTCCATGCCGTAGGCGAGGCCGTAGGAGACCATCTTGGCCTTGGACCGCTGGCCGATGGTCACGCGGGCCGGGTCGACGCCGAAGATGCGGGCGGCGGTGGCCTGGTGGATGTCCTGGCCGGTGGCGAACGCTTCGACGAGCCCCGGGTCCTGGGCGAGGTGGGCGATCACCCGCAGCTCGATCTGGTTGTAGTCGGCCACGAGGAAGCGGCAGCCGTCGGCGGGCACGAAGGCCCGGCGGATGCGGCGGCCCTCCTCGGTGCGGATGGGGATGTTGTGGAGGTTCGGTCGGTCGGAGCTGAGCCGGCCGGTGCGGGCCACCGTCTGGTTGAAGGTGGCGTGTATGCGCTCGTCGGGGCCGACTTCGGCGACGAGGGTCTCGCCGTAGGTGGAGCGCAGCTTCTCGACCTCGCGGTAGCGGAGGAGGGGCTCGATGATCGGGTGCTGGCCCTTCAGCTTCTCGAGGGACGCAGCGTCGGTCGAGAAGCCCGTCTTGGTCTTCTTCTGGGGCTGGAGCCCGAGCTTGTCGAACAGGACGTGGCGCAGCTGGAGGGTCGAGTTGACCAGGAACGGCTCGCCCGCGATCTCCTGGATCTCCTGCTCCAGGCGCTTCCCCTCCTCGACCAGCCCGGCGTTGAGTGCCCGCAATGCGTCCACGTCGACCCGGACACCGACCTCCTCCATGCGGGCCAGCACCCGGACGAGGGGGCGTTCGACGTCGTCGTACAGCCGGCGCAGGCCGCGGGCGCCCATGGCGTTGTCGAGGGCTTCGGCCAGGCGCCGGACGGCCTCGGCCCGCCGGCCCGCCTCCTCGGCGGGGTCGCGCGCGGTGCCGTCGAGGTCGAGCTGGCCCGCGGGAGGAGCGTCGGGAGCGCGGACCTCCAGGCCCAGGTAACGGGCGGCCAGGCCCTCCAGCGCGTAAGTGCCTTCGGCGGGGTCGATGAGGTAGGCGGCGATGGCGGTGTCGACGTCGAGGGCGTGGAGGTCGACCCCCAGCCGGTGCAGCCCGTGCATCAGTTCCTTGGCCCGGTGGGTCTCGACGGGCGGGCCCTCACGGGCGAACAGGCGGGCGAGGGCGGACGTGACCGCCGGTGTCGCCATCATGTCGGCGCCCATCCACGCCGAGCGGTCGGGATCGACGGCGAAGGCCAACCCGGTCAGCTCCGACCGGCCCTCCTCACCGTCCCATGCTCCGGCCACGGCGACCGGGACGGATCGCAGCGACAGTGCCGCGAGCAGGTCGAGGGCCTCGTCCGCGCTGCGCACGCGGTGGACGTCGACCGCGAGCGTCTCGGCCGGGGGAGGAGGGGCGGACTGGGCGCCGACCGCCTCCTGGAGGCGCGGGTAGAGGGTGTTGAACTCCAGGAAGCGGAAGAGGGTGCGGACCGCCTCCGGCTCCCACGCCCCCATGCGGAGGTCGTCCAGGTCGACGTCGACGGGGACGTTGCGGATGAGGGGGGTGGCGGTGGCGTTGCGGCGGACCTGCTCCTCGGCCGCCTTGAGGTTCTCCCGCAGCTTCGGGGTGTTGGCGTCGACGTTGGCGAAGATGCCGTCGATGTCGCCCCATTGGTTGATCAGCTTGGCCGCCGTCTTCTCGCCCACCCCGGGCACGCCTGGGAGGTTGTCGGAGGGATCACCCCGCAGGGCCGCGTACTGGGGGTAGAGGACGGGGGTCACGCCGGTGCGCTCGGCGATGCCCGCCTCGTCGTACAGGACGTAGTCGCTCACCCCGCGCCGGTTGTACAGGACCTTGACGAGGGGGTCCTCCACCAGCTGGTAGGCGTCGCGGTCGCCGGTGACGATGATCACCTCGTCTCCCCGATCCCGTATCCGGGTAGCCAGGGTGGCGAGGACGTCGTCCGCTTCGACGCCGGGGTAGTCGACCATCGGGATCTTGAGCGTCTCCACGACCTGGCGGACGAGGCCCATCTGCTGGCGCAGGATGTCGGGCGCCTCGGCCCGGCCCTCCTTGTAGTCGGGAACGAGATCGTGGCGGAACGTGCGCTCGGGCCGGTCGAAGGCGATGGCGACGTGGGTCGGCTTGTGGTCCTTGAGCAGGTTGATCAGCATCGACGTGAACCCGAACACGGCGTTGGTGACCTGTCCCGACGCCGTCGCCATGTCGGTGGGGAGGGCGAAGAAGGCGCGATAGGCCAGCGAATTGCCGTCCAGCAGCAGGAATCGGGCCATCGATCGCATAGTACGGCGGCCTTGGCCGAAGGCGGCCGCCCGATCCGAGCGGGGAGGGGGCCGGTAGCATCGCCGGTATGGCTGATGGCTTTCACCCTCCCGTCGAGGAATACCTCGAGGCGATATGGGAGCTCGAGGAAGAGGGGGCCCAGGTCATCCAGGCCCGCCTGGCCGAGCATCTCGGACACTCTGCGCCGACCGTCTCGGAGACGGTGCGGAGGCTGAGGGGCGACGGCTACGTCGCGGCCGACGGGCGCATCCTGAAGCTGACGGAGGAGGGGCGGGTCAGGGCCGAGAGCGTGGTGCGCAAGCACCGTCTGGCCGAGCGGTTCCTGCTCGACGTCATCGGCATTCCGTGGCACAAGACCCACATCGAGGCGTGCCGCTGGGAGCACGTCATGTCCGACGAGGTCGAGGCCCGGCTGATCGCCATCCTCGACCATCCCGCGACCTGCGCCCACGGCAACCCCATCCCGGGCATGAAAGGGCCGGTCAAGGACCTTCAGGCGCTGGCGGATACCGCCCCCGGCGATCGGGTACGGCTGGAGCGGGTCACCGAGCAGGTCGAGGTCGATCAGGAGGCTCTCGTGTATCTCGACAGTCATGGGTTCATCCCCGGCGTCGCCGCCCAGGTGCGGGACCGGGCGCCCGACGGCACCGTCACGCTCGACCTCGACGACGGGTCGATCGCCCTCGGTCCGGTGCTGGCCGGCCAGCTCTTCGTGGAACGAGTGTGAGGGCCTCGCTGAGGTTGCGGCCAGCACCGCTGGTGGCGGTGGTGGCCCTCGTGGCCCTGGCCGCGTGCAGCAGCGGTGGGGACGATCCCGTCGACGTGGTGCGGGCTGCGCCCGAGAAGACGATCGACGCGGGGACGGCGCGGGTGGCGATCAACATCGCGGTTGCGTCCACCGGCACCACCGGGGCGGTCACCGGCGAGGGCGCCTTCGACCTCCAGGAGGGGCGGGGGGCGTTCTCTCTCAACCTCGGTGCGTTCGGCGCGTCCTTCGGGGCCACCACCCTCGACGCCGTGCTCGAGGGCAGCACGATCTTCGTGAGAGTCCCGCCTCAACTGGCCGCCGCCGCCGGCAACAAGCAGTGGGTCCGCATCGACCTGTCCACTCTGAGCCAGCAGACGGGCGTCGACATCGGCTCGCTGGGCCAGCTTCAGTCGGTCGACCCCAGCCAGGCCCTGCGGTTCCTGGAGGGGGCGGTGGACGACATGGAGGAGGTCGGGGAGGAGCCGGTGCGGGGCGAGCAGACGACCCATTACCGGGGCACGGTGGACCTGCGCCGGGCCTCGGCCGAAGTCGACGCCGACGCCCGCGCCGCCGTCGACCAGGCCATCGAGTCGCTCGGGACGTCGACCTTCCCGGCCGACGTATGGGTGGACGACGAGGGCCGTTTGCGCAAGCTGAGCTTCGAGATCGCCCGCACCGACGCCGGGCCCCAGTCGGCGGGCCGCGTCGAGTTGGAGCTCTACGACTTCGGCACCGACGTCAATGCCCAGCCTCCGCCGGCCGACCAGACCACCGACCTGACCAGCCTGTTCGCAGGGACGCCCGGCCGCCGCTAGCGCTAGCCCCGTCGCCCCCGCGCTAGGCGGTCGGCGGTTCGAGGTCGCCGCTCAGCACCTGCTCGGCGATTACCCGCATCTTGGCCCGCTGGCGCATGGCGGTGCGCTGGATGAAGTTGAACGCCTCGTCCTCGGACATGCCGTGCTTGTCCTGGAGGATCCCCTGGGCCCGGTGCACCAGCCGGCGGGTGGTGAGCTGCTCTTTCAGCTCCTCGGACTCCTGCTCGAGCGCCTTGACGTCGGCGAAGCGCCCGAGGGCGACCTCGATGGCCGGTATGAGGGCGCTCTTCTGGAAGGGCTTGACCAGGTAGTTCATCGCCCCCGCCTCCGTCGCCTTCTGGACGAGGTCGCGCTGGCTGAAGGCGGTGAGGATCAGGACGGCGGCCTTGCGGGCGCCCGCGATCTCCCGGGCGGCGGCGATGCCGT
>DASUXN010000141.1:0-3669 GCA_036377875.1 Acidimicrobiales bacterium | reverse complement strand
ACGGCGGCGCCCGCCCCCGGCCTGTTCGAGGAGGCCTTCCGGTCGGCCCTCGACGGCGGGGCCGATGGGGTGGTGTGCATCAACATCTCGTCCAAGCTTTCGGCCACCATCCAGTCCGCGCAGGCGGCGGCCAACTCGCTGGGCGCCGACGCCCGGGTGCGGGTGGTCGACTCGCGATCGGTGACCATGGGGCTGGGCATGATCGTGCTGGAAGCGGCCCGGGCGGCCGCCGGAGGAGCGTCAGTGGACGAGGTGGTGGCGGTGGCCGAGGAGGCGTCGTCGAAGAACCGCGTCCTGGGCTCCCTCGACACCCTCGAGAACCTCAAGAAGGGCGGTCGCATCGGGGGGGCGCAGGCCCTGCTCGGCTCCTTGCTGTCGATCAAGCCGGTCATCGAGGTGGTGGACGGGGCGGTCGAGCCCGGTCCCAAACAGCGGACCCGTTCACGGGCCCTGCGCTGGCTGGTCGACCAGGTCGCGGCCGAGCCCAAGATCGACCAGCTGGCCGTCATGCACGGCGCCGCTCCCGACCTGGGCGAGCTGCTCGACCTCCTCGCCCCCCACTTCCCGCGCGAGCAGATCGTCGTCGCCGACATCGGGCCCGTCATCGGCGCCCACACCGGCCCCCGCACCATCGGGGTCAGCTACCAGAAAGGCTGACGGGCCTTCAGCGGACGCACTCGACGACGGTGAGGGCGGTGGCATCCTCCTGGCGCAGGACGGTGCTGTCCCGTCGGACGACCTCGACTTCGAGGAGGGCCGGCCCGACCTGGGCCAGGTCGCCGATGACGGCCCTGTAGGTCTGCCGGCCGCCGACCGCGCTCGCCGCTTCCCGCGTCATGGTGATGGCCGTGGTGGTCGAAGCGGTCCGGATGCGCACCGCCGACACCGGCTGGTCGACGGCGACCACGACCCGGACGGTGGCGCGGCCGGTGACCCGGCACACCTCGGGAGGTTCGGCGGTGATGGCGACGACCCGTACGCCGGGCGGCGCCGTCGTCGTGGTGGTCGTGGTGGCCGGCGGTGGCTGCGTCGTCGCGGTGATGTCCGGGTCGTCGCCACGGTCCAGCCCCACCGCGGTGATGCCGAAGAAGGCGAGGACGGCGGCCAACGCCGCCGTGGCCTGCAGCAGCACGGCGCCCCGGCGCCGTCGCCGGGGCGGGTGGGACGGCGCCGATGACGGTGGCGGTGGCACAGGAGCCTGCGGAGCGGGCGGGCGGGGCGGCGGCGGTACCCGGGGTGTCCGCAGGGGCGGCACGTGCCCGGGCCGCCCGTGCTCGACCTGCCACGGTGGTCCGTCTGCCGGGTCGAGCGGACGCTGCGGTCGCGGTCCCGGCGGCTGCGTCGGTTGCGCCCGGATCGTCCCGCGCCGCTCCTCCTCCGCAGCGGGGGCCGACAGCCGGAAAAAATGCAGCCGGCGCAGCTGCTCGGGAGGAAGACCGGGTCCCTCGGGGAACGGGTCCTCCCAGTACACGGGGCGGATGAAGCTCGGACGGGACAGGGACAGGGCGTAGGTCCACTCGTCGCGGACGTAGCTCGACGCCATCGAGTTGCGGGACCAGAAGAGCTGGAACACGTCGGCGCCGGCGATCAGGCGCTCGAGCTCGGGGCCGAACTCCTGGCCCGAGCGCAGGTGGGTGCGGTCGAGCACCACCTCGTGGCCCAGCGCGGTGGCCCCGACCTTGACCCGCTCGACGACGGCCACGTCCTTGTGGGAGTAGGACACGAAGATCCGGTCGTAGCGGCGGGCCCGGTCGGTCTCGACCGGCTCCTGGCCGTCCTCGGCCGCAGTGGGGTCGATCGCGATCGACAGGCTGACGTCGGCGATGATCACGGCCCCCAGGAAGACGTGGAGGGCGCCCCGGGCCCGGGTGCCAACGAGGTGGTCGGCGGCCCGCAGGCGGAAGGTCTCGTGGTGGACGGGCTCCTCCCACGCGAACGACCGCTGCGGGGGATTGAACTCGATGCCCTCCACGGTGGGGACGAACAGCAGGTCGGAGCCGCGGGGAAGCTCGACCTTGCTGTCGGCCGCAGCCGTGGCGTACAGGCCGAGCTTGGGCCCCAGGATGGCGGCCGCCTGCTGGCGCATCTGCTCGACGGGATCGATCCTGCCCTCCACCGGATCGTCGACCTCGTCGGTCTTGTGGGCGAAGGCCAGCATCGTGTACCAGGTCCCGGGCTGCACCCGCCCCGGCCGGTAGACGGTGAACTGCACGTCATGATCGGCCACCGACGAGGGCTGCGGCGGCGTCCCGATACGAGGCCGGGGCTTCTGCACGTCTGGCGGCTCGTCGTCGAAGGAGTCGTCGCCCATCGCGGCGCGGCCCAGGCGGATCCGGCCGAAGCGCTCGGCCGCGGCAGCCAGCGCGTGGGCGTAGCCGGGCCGGCGGCGGCGCAGGTCGGAGGCATCCTCACCCTCGTGCCAGGGCACCACCGCCTCGCCCCGGACCGCCTCCTCGAGGGTGAGGCCGAGGGCGAACTCGTCGCCTTCCTGGCTCGGTGCCCCCCCGTCCAGCAACTCGTCGGCGGCGTAGGCGGTGACCGGCGTGACCTTCCGGTAGTCGCACAGCAGCGGCGCCAGCGCCACCGCCGTCAGCCGCCAGCGGTCGCCCACGCGCACGATCGTCGAGGGGCACACGCCGCCGTGGGTGATCCCGAGGATGCGATGGAGCACGAACAGGGCGAAGCGAATGTCCCGGCCCAGCCGATCGGCATCGTCGTCAGGCAGGGGGCCGTCACGCTGCAGGCGATCGGCCAGCGTCTCCACGGGCCAGCCGTCACAGACGACCCAGCTGCCGGGCGTCGCGCCCCACGCCCAGACCTGTTCCAGGCACGACTCGGATCGGCTCCGGCGCAACGTCTCCCACTCCGGGGGCGGCGGCCCGTCCACGACCCGCACGGTGCAGGGCCGGCCGTCCTTGTCGACGGCGGTGAAGATCCGGCCCAGCTCGCCCTCGCGCCACAGCCGGAGCTCCCGCACGCTGCCAGGTGTGCCGTCGGCGCCGATGCCCGAATGCTACGGCGAAGGTGCCTGCCTGGCTGAGGTGGCGGGCGGTCGGTACCGTGAGCGGCGGTGCCCGAACACTCGCGGATCGACGCGGATCGCGTCCTTGCCGGGCGCTATCGCCTCCGGCGGCCCATCGCCCGGGGAGGCATGGCCGAGGTGTGGGAGGCCACCGACGACATCCTGGGCCGGCCCGTGGCGGTCAAGATCCTGCTCCCCCACCTCGCCGCCGACGACTCGTTTCGCGAGCGTTTCCGCCGCGAGGCGATCGCTGCCGCCCGCCTCGCCCATCCCCACGTGGTCGCCACTTTCGACACCGGCGTGGACGACGGTCTCGCCTTCATCGTGCTCGAACTGGTGCACGGGCGGACGCTGCACGAGGTCATCACCCAGAGCGGCGCCGTACCCGCGGCTCGGGCCGTGAGCGTGGGCGTCCAGGTGGCCGACGCCCTCGACTACGCCCACCGCCAGGGCGTCGTCCACCGCGACGTCAAGCCCGGAAACATCCTGTTGACCAACGACGACCAGGTGAAGGTGGCCGACTTCGGCATCGCCAAGGCCGCCTTCGGGTCGTCCGACAGCCGCCCGTTCGCGGGCGCCGACCTGACCCAGAGCGGCGCCATCCTGGGCACCGCCAAGTACCTGTCGCCCGAGCAGGTGAACGGCGA
>DASUXN010000140.1:0-2183 GCA_036377875.1 Acidimicrobiales bacterium | reverse complement strand
AGGGATGGCCGGGAGCCCGTAGCAACCTGCTCCCGCCCCGCACGCGCCGCACGGGCAAGCCCGATCTGGCCGCCCTCACGGTGTGGACGCCCAACTCGCCCAACGCCTACCGCACGGCCGACGCCTACCGGGCTCACGGCGTGCCCGTCATCCTTGGTGGCGTCCACGCCTCCCTGCTGCCGGGCGAGGCCAGGCAGCACTGCGACGCTGTCGTGTGCGGCGAGGCCGACCAGATCTTCGGTCAGGTCCTCGCCGACGCCGCCGCCGGGCGCCTCCAGCCCCTCTACCAGGGCTCGTTCCAGGGCATGGAGAACGTCCCCCTGAACCACGAGTGGGCCGACCTCTACAAGACGTGGCCCATCACCCGCTACGCCCCCTTGAACACCCTCCAGACCACCCGCGGCTGCCGGTTCAACTGCGACTTCTGCTCGGTCATCCGCATCAACGGCCGCGGCTCACGCCACAGCCCGGTCGAGCGGGTCATCGAGGAGGTCAAGGTCCTCAAGAAGGCGGGCCAGCACGCCGGCGACTTCGCCTACATCTTCTTCCTCGACGACGACATGGCCGCCGACCTCGACTACACCGTCGAGCTGTCCGAGGCGATCCTGCGCTCGGGAGTGAAGTTCACCTGGGGCTGCCAGGCCTCGATCGGCCTGGCCCGCGATCCCGAGGTCCTCGACCTGGTCGGGCGGGCCGGCCTGCGGGCCGTGTTCACCGGCTTCGAGAGCATCTCCCGCGACGCCCTGATCGAGTGCAACAAGAAGAACCGGCCCGGCGAGTTCGGCGAGCTCATCGCCAAGATCCACAAGCGGGGCATCGCCATCGAGGGCGGGTTCATCTTCGGGTTCGACCACGACAAGCCCGACGTCTTTCCCCACACCGCCGAGTTCGTCGACCGCATCGGCGTGGACGTGGCCCACTTCGCCATCCTCACGCCTTATCCCGGCACCCACACGTTCAGCCGCATGTACGCCGAGGGGCGCATCACCACGTTCGACTGGCAGAAGTACAACCTGTACCACGTGGTCCACGAGCCGGCCCAGATGACCGCCCAGCAGCTGCACGACGGCCTTCGCGACGTCTACCGGTGGTTCTACAAGGGCCGTCGCCGCATCCCCCGCTTCGCCCGCCACATGCTCAACCGCGACCCGCGGTTCAACATGGCCTTCGCCGCCGCCAACTTCAACTACGACCACGTCTACCGCAACATCGTCCTCGACGACCTGCCGCCGTTCGAGCCCGACCCCGACGAGATCGCCCGTATGGCCCTGGCCAGCGAGGCGCCCGCCCAGGAGGCCCTCAACGTGGCCTTCGCCCAGGCCGTCGGCAACGTGACGTTGCTCCCCACGAGAAAGCCCGAGCCCGCCGGTACGTAGCCGGACCGGCGATGGACCCCGACGCCGACCCCGGATGGCGCCCCGCCGTCGGCGGCGCCCTGAAGGGCATGATCCCCGTCTGGGGCCCGCTCACCCAAAAGCGGCGCGCACCCGGCGACGGCCTGCTCGGGCTGCGGGTCATCTTCCTCAGCTTTGTCGTCGCCCTGGCCGCCATCGGCGTCGTCGTGACCATCCTCGAGGCCAACGACGCGCTGGGGAACACCACGCCCGAAGGCCCCGTCGCCGTCGTCGTGGCCGCTCTGGGCGTGGCCAGCCTGGTCGCCGGCCCCGCCCTCCGCCGCCCCCTTCCCTGTGGCAGCGCCATCGAGCTGGCCGCCGGCTACCGGACCCGCTTCTTCGTCCAGGTGGCGATCGCCGAGTCGGTCGCACTGGCCGGCTTCGTGGGGTTCATCCTCACCGGCGCGGGCTGGCTCTACCCCCTCGGCGCCGCCTTCAGCGCCGTCGGGTTCGCTCGCCTGGCCCCCACCGCCGGCCGGCTGCAAGCCGACCAGGAGGAGCTGCGCCTCCGAGGTTGCAGTGAGCCCCTGGTGCCGGCCCTACGCCAGCCCTTCCGCCCCGAACCGGGCTGACCGGCCGGGACGAGGTGCGAGCGCGACAATCGGGCGTGCTGCGCAGGCGTCCCCCGGAGCGGCGGTGGGCGGCCGCCTTCGCCGACGACCTACTTGACGGGTGCGGCCGGCTGTTCACCGTGTTCGGCTCGGAGTCGCTGCGCCTTCCCATCACCATCCCCATCGACGAGCACAGCGTGGTGCTGCTCCAGCCCGGCGGGCCACTCGAGGCGCCGCG
>DASUXN010000139.1:0-4353 GCA_036377875.1 Acidimicrobiales bacterium | reverse complement strand
CGGCGGGCGACGAGGTCGCCGGCGGTGGTGCGAACGCCGAACGTCCCGTCGGGGCGGACCTCGGCGGAAGTGGCATCGCCCGGGCACAGCTCGGCGGTGGGGTAGGCGAGGAACCCGGCCCGGGCCCGTTCGACGAGGTCGGCGGGGTTCACGGGATCGAGTCCGAGGTAGCCGTGGGTGCGCTCCACCCAGCGATTGCGGCGTTGGCCGCCGTCCACCAGCGCCACCCGCCGCCGGTGGCGGGCGAGCCACGTCGCCGCACTGAGACCGGCCGGTCCCCCGCCGATCACCAGCGCGTCGTGGGTCAGGCCGGCCACGGAACCCGGTCTGCCCCTCTCGACCGCCGCTGAAACGGTCAAGAAGGCCGTCAGGGTGCCGTTACCATCGTGTTGCATCGAGACGAAGACCAAGCTTCCGTCGTCACCTACGAGCGTCGGTGCCGCCCGCCGCTTCGTGCGCGACGTACTCATGCACCGTCACGTCAACCAGAAGGCGGTCGACACTGTCGAGCTGTTGACCAGCGAGGTCGTCACCAACGCGCTCGTGCACGCCCGGTCGGTGGGGGTCGATCCCGACGAGGGGCCCGACCTGGTCGTGCGCATCGGGCGCGGTTTCGTACGGGTCGAGGTCTACGACGTCAGCCCCGAGGTGCCGGTGCGGCGGACACCCGAGCCCCTCGACCCGTCCGGGCGCGGCATGTGGATCGTCGACGAGCTGGCACGGGACTGGGGCGTCGACCACGTGCCCACCGGCAAGCGGGTGTGGTTCGAGGTCGCCTTCCGCATATCGCCCCTGGCCGCCTGGGCCCGGGGCCGCTCTACCTGACGACCAGCGTTCCCGTCATGCGGGCGGGGTGGACGTCGCACCTGATCGGGTAGCTGCCGGGGGCCAGCTGGTGGGTGAACGTCTGGGTCTGGCCGCCCTCCACCCGCCATACGAACGAGCCGTCGGTGGCGCTGACCGTGTGGGGCGCGGTGTCCTGGTTGATCACCGTCCACTGGTTGGCGCCCGCCCGGGTGTTGTCGATGCCCAGGAAGGCGAAGTTCTGGATGTTGATGGTGTTGCCGCCCAAGGTCGTCAGCTGGGGGATGTTGGTCGAGCCGGCAGCGGTGCTGGCGGTCGTTGCCTGGGAGCCGGCCGTGTCCTCGTCGTCGTCGTCGCCACAGGCGGCGCCGAACAGGCCGAGGGACACGACGAGGATCCCGCTGGCAAGGCGGTTGAGCAGGGTGCTGGAGGTCATGCCGTCTCTACGTGCGGCGGGCCCGGACGGTTCATGGTTCAGCGGAAATCGCGTGATCGCGGCGAGCGGGTGGCCAGGGGCAGCGCCTCCATCCGCTCCGCCACGAGGTTGATGGCGCCCTCCGCCTTCTCCAGCCGCCCTCGGACGACGAGGGCGGGGGCGGTGCGGGCCAGCTGGCGGTGACGGGCCCACACGCCCGCCGAGCAGATGACGTTGGCCATGCCCGTCTCGTCCTCGAGGTTGACGAAGATCGTGCCCTGGGCGGTGGCGGGACGCTGGCGGTGGGTGACGATGCCGCCGATCGCCACCCGCCGGCCGTGGGGCTGGCCGGCCAGGCCTGCCACCGTGACGGCCCCCATGGCGTCGAGCGTCGGCCGGGCGTACTGCACGGGATGGCTGTCGGCGGCGATGCCGGTGGCCCACAGGTCGGCGGCCGTCGTCTCGGGCTCGGACATCTTGCGGAGGGCGGGCGCCTCCGTGCCCACCACCACGCCCGGCAGCCGCTCGTCCGACGCCTGGGCCACCGCCCCCGCCGCCCACAGGGCCTGGCGCCGGTCGAGCCCGAAGCACTCGCCGAACGCTCCCGCCGTGGCCAGCGCCTCCAGCGCCGGCAGCCCCACACCCGTGCGCCGCACCAGGTCCTCCATGGACTCGTAGGGCTGACACTGCGTTCCGGCACGCAGCCGGCCGGCCGCAATCTTCTCGGCCATGGCGTCGCCCAGGTTGCGGACGTCCTTGAGGCCGAGCCGCACGGCAGTGTGCAGAAATGCCGGTATATCCGGCTTTTCTGCACACTCGAGGGTGGCGGTGGAGGCGCTGGCGTTCACGTCCGGCCCGCGGACCTCCACGCCGTGGCGGCGGGCGTCGGCGACCAGCGTGTTGGGCGAGTAGAAGCCCATGGGCTGGGCGTTGAGGAGGGAGGCGAGGAAGGCGGCCGGGTAGTGGAGCTTGATCCAGGCCGAGGCGTAGACGAGGTAGGCGAAGCTGACCGAGTGGCTCTCGGGGAAGCCGAAGTCGGCGAAGGCGGCCAGCTTCTCGTAGATGGCGTCGGCGGTGGACCCCACGATCCCCTTGGCCGCCATGCCCTCGTAGAGCCGGCCCTTCAGGGCCTCCATGCGCTGGTGGCTGCGCTTGGAGCCCATGGCCTGGCGCAGCTGGTCGGCCTCGCCCGGTGAGACGTCGGCCACGTCGATGGCCATCTGCATGAGCTGTTCCTGGAACAGGGGCACGCCCAGCGTCTTGGCCAGGGACTTCTCCAGCAGCGGGTGCAGGTAGGTGACCGGCTCCTGGCCGTTGCGGCGGCGGATGTAGGGATGGACCGAGCCGCCCTGGATGGGCCCGGGCCGGATGAGGGCCACCTCCACGACCAGGTCGTAGAACGTGCGGGGCTTGAGGCGGGGCAGGGTGGCCATCTGGGCCCGGCTCTCCACCTGGAACACGCCCACCGAGTCGGCCGCACAGAGCATGTCGTAGACGGCCGGGTCCTGGGGGATGGTGGCCAGGTCGACCTCCACGCCGTGGTGGTCGCGGATCAGGTCGACGGCCAGGTGGAGGGCGGTGAGCATGCCCAGGCCCAGCAGGTCGATCTTGACCAGCCCGGCCACCGCGCAGTCGTCCTTGTCCCACTGCAGGACTGTGCGGCCCGGCATGCGGGCCCACTCCACCGGGCACACCTCCACCACCGGCCGGTCGCAGATCACCATGCCGCCCGAGTGGATGCCGAGGTGGCGGGGGTAGGCCTCGACCTGACGGGCGAGGTCGAGCACCGGCGGGGGGATGTCGGTGTCGTCGGGCAGCTCGGACAGCCACCACCCCTCCACCTGCTTGGACCAGGCGTCGAGGGCGCCGGGCGGGTGGCCCAGGGCCTTGCCCATGTCCCGCACCGCCGACTTGGGCCGGTAGGTGATGACGTTGGCCACCTGGGCCGCGTTCTCCCGCCCGTAGCGCTCGTAGACGTACTGGATCGCCTCCTCCCGCCGCTCGTGCTCGATGTCGAGGTCGATGTCAGGAGGGCCGTCCCGCTCGGGGGACAGAAAGCGCTCGAACAGCAGGCCCAGGCCCACCGCGTCGGCCTTGGTGATGCCCAGGGCGTAGCAGACGGCCGAGTTGGCGGCCGAGCCGCGGCCCTGGCAGAAGATGTCGGAGGCCCGGCAGAACTCGACGATGTCCCACACGATGAGGAAGTAGCCCGGGAAGCCCAGCTCCTCGATGACCCGCAGCTCGTGCTCGATCTGCCGGTGGGCCTTGTCGTTGCCCGGGTACCGCCGGGCCGCGCCCCGCATCGTCAGCTCCCGCAGCCACGTCATCTCGGTGTGGCCGGGAGGGACGGGGTAGTCGGGAAGGCGGGGGGCGACGAGGGAAAGGTCGAACGCACACGCCCGGCCGTACTCGGCCGCCCGCTCCACCGCTCCCGGGTAGCGGGCGAAGCGGCGGGCCTGCTCGGCCCCCGAGCGCAGGTGGGCGGTGGCAGCGGGCGGTAGCCAGCCGTCGATCTCGTCGAGGGACCGGCGGGCCCGCACCGCGGCCAGGGCGGTGGCCAGGGGGCGGCGGGCGGGAGTGGCGTAGTGGACGTTGTTGGTGGCGATCACGTCGACTCCGGCCCGGGCGGCCAACGCCACCATGGCGTCGTTGCGAACGGAGTCGAGGGGGTCGCCGTGGTCCCACAGCTCGACGGCCACGCTCTCCCGCCCGAAGGCGTCGACCAGCCGGGCCAGCTCCCGGGCCGCCGCTCCCGGGCCGTCGGCGGCCAGAGCGGCCGGCACCGTGCCCTTGCGGCAGCCGGTGAGCACGAGCCAGTGGCCCCCGTGGGCGGCGGCCAGGTCACCGAGCGAGCACTGCGGCAGGGACTTCTCCCCCGCGGCCAGGTGGGCGGCGGAGATGGTCCGGGCCAGGCGGGCGTAGCCGGCCGGGTTCCGGGCCAGCACGACGAGATGACGGCCGTCGGGGTCGGCCAGCCCGGCCTGCGAGCGCCGGGGCAGGTCGAGGGTCAGCTCGGCCCCGAAGACGGTGGGCAGCCCGAGCGCGGACGCCGCCTCGGCGAAGCGGACCACCCCGTAGAAGCCGTCGTGGTCGGTAAGGGCGAGCGCCTCGAGCCCCAGCCGCACCGCCTCCTC
>DASUXN010000138.1:0-3225 GCA_036377875.1 Acidimicrobiales bacterium | reverse complement strand
GTATCGACGTGTGCCGCCGTACCTTTGAGCGGTTCCATCATCGGCACTCGGCGCAGGGGGTCCTGGCCGAGGTCGAACACGAGGGAATCCCAGTTGGCGGCGGAGATGGACGGCGCCCACCGCTGGAGGCACTTGCCCCGGAAGTAGGCGCGGGTGGTGGTGGGTGGCTCGGTCGTGGCCCGCAGGACCGCCTCCTCGTCCACGAGGCGCTCGGTGCCGACCCGGGCGAACAGGGACCGGCCGGGGCGGACGTCGTGGTACTGGAGGTCGAGGGCGGCCAGGCGGGCGTCCGACCAGGAAAGATCGTGGCGCTGGCGGTAGGCGTCGACCAGTTGGTACTTGGCCGGCCAGTCGAGCTGGTGGGCCAGCCCCATGGGGTCGACCTCGAGCTGGGCGAGCACGTCCTCCCAGCGACGCAGCACGTCGCGGCCCACGTCCTCCCCCACTGCTTCGAGGCCTCGGCTCTCGGCCCACTTGCGGGCCCGGTCGAGGTGCTCCCACTGGATTTCGAGGGCGGTCATGCGGCGACCGTTGGCCAGCTCGAGGGGACGGGCCAGGGTCAGGTCGTAGGAGACCTGGCGGTGGGCCTGCACGGGGTTGGCCAGGGCGAGATCGCCGTCGCCTATGTCGTCGTCCTCGATCATGGCCAGGACGATGGCGGTCACGCCTACCTTCAGGAAGGTCGAGACCTCGGCGAGGTTGGCGTCGCCCACGATGACGTGGAGGCGGCGGTACTTCTGGGCGTCGGCGTGGGGCTCGTCACGGGTGTTGACGAGGGGACGCTTGAGGGTGGTCTCGAGGCCGACCTCCTCCTCGAAGAACTCGGCTCGCTGGCTGAGCTGGAACCGCACGTCGCCCGCTCCCGAGCCCGGTGCCTCGCTGCCCACCTTTCCGGCGCCCGTGTAGATCAGGCGGGTGACGAAATGGGGGGTGACCAGCTGGGCGATGGCCGAGAACGGGATCGACCGGTCCATCAGGTAGTTCTCGTGGCACCCGTAGGAGTTGCCCTTGCGGTCCGAGTTGTTCTTGTAGACGACCACCTCCTGGCCGGGCGGCAGGGTCTCGGCCGACGCTTCGATCGACCGGGCCAGGATGCGCTCGCCCGCCTTGTCGAACAGGACCAGCTCGAGGGCGTCGCTGCATTCGGGCGTGGAGTACTCGGGGTGGGCGTGGTCGACGTAGTAGCGGGCGCCGTTGGTGAGCACGGCGTTGACGAGGTGGGTCTCCACCTCGGGCGCCTGGGCGCCCTCACGGGCGAAGCCGCGGGCGTCGCGGCCGGGGCTCTCGTCCTCGAAGTCCCAGGCCACGGGGTTGCCGGGCCCGGCGGCCGAGGCCATGCGCTCGAGGCGCGACACGTAGGAGTTGATCAGCAGCGACGAGGCGGCGATGGGGTTCGACTCCCCGGCCCCGCGCAGGACGATCCCGTACTCGGTCTCGATCCCGCAGACCTTGCGGATGGCCATAGCGAGCCGACCCTACCCGGTCGGAGCCCCCTGGCCCAGCCGCCGGATCGTGTCTCTCAGCTGCTCCTGGAGGTGGCCGTGGTTGCGGTAGAAGATCGTGCGCTGGTTGCGGATGTTGAACGGCAGGGCCTCGCGTCGGCTTTCGCGGGCGACGATCAGGACGTTCCGATCAGCCCCCCAGGCGAACCCGAGCTCCAGAAACACGTTCGGATTGTCTTTGGTGACGTCGGCGATGAAGTAGTCGGCATTGCGGATCTTGCCGAGCACGGACTCGAGGATGTCCCCGGTGGCGGCGAGGTCGCTGTCGCCTCGCTCGCAGAGGAAGGCGTCCTCGTCCAGCGCCTCGTAGATGCCGAAACGGAAGAGGTCCTCAGAATCGTCGTCGAACTCCATGGCCACGAACACCCGCTGCTTGTCCCGGGCGCCGACGCCCGCACCGGCCAGGCGGGACACCCCGGTCGCGTCCAACGAGCGTTCGAATGTGCCTCGGTCGTTGGCGACGACACCGTTGGGCACCAGCGTCTCGATCACCGGCTGGAGCCAGCGAACGCGACTGAGGTTGCGCTCGACGATCACAATGCGCTCCAAACCGGCTGGGGCGTCTCCGCCGGTGATCTCGTCGACGAACCCTGCGACCAGTGACTTCACCGCTTCGACTTCGTCGAGGCCGGTGCCAGGACCGTGGATCGGCCCGGCGAGGACGCGGACCGACGGCCGTTCGGAGGCGAGGATGCGGAGGGCGTCGGAACCGAACTGGCGGATCTCCTCGTACTCGAAGGATCCAAGTGGGCCGACGGCGATCGTCAAGATCTCGGCCGCCGCCAGGGCGCCCCCCGTTCGCACGAAGGAGTACCCGCCCGGTGGCGGAGGCGGCGAGTCGATCCCCTTGCTGGCCAGCCGCCGGTGCGCGGCGAGGTCGGCTCCGTAGTGCCGCTCGGCGTACTTGAGCAGCAGAACGTCGGCGGGCGTGTCGAGGACGTCGCCGTGGCGGACCTCGATCCGCACCTCGCCGAGCATTAGAGGTACTGGCCGGTGCCTACCCGTTCGATGGCCCGGCCGCCCTTGGCCTCCTTGCCCTCGGACATGAGGGTGCGCACGTAGACGATGCGCTCGCCCTTCTTGCCCGAGATCTTGGCCCAGTCGTCCGGGTTGGTGGTGTTGGGCAGGTCCTCGTGCTCCTTGTACTCCTGCTTGATCGACTCGAGCAGGTCGGAGGTGCGGATGCCCCGGCCCTCACCGGCGATCGTGCGCTTGATGGCCAGCTTCTTGGCCCGGCGCACGATGTTCTCGATCATGGCGCCCGAGGAGAAGTCCTTGTAGTAGAGGACCTCCTTGTCGCCATTCTGGTAGGTGACCTCGAGGAAGCGGTTGTCGGGGCCGGTGTCGTACATCTCCTCTACCGTGCGCTCGATCATCACCGCGACAGCCTTCCCCCGGTCGCCGCCGCCCAGCGCCTGGACCTCGCTCTCGTCGAGGGGCAGGTCGGCGACCAGGTAGCGGGCGAAGATCTGGCGGGCGGCGGGTTCGTTGGGGCGCTCGATCTTGATCTTCACGTCCAGCCGCCCGGGCCGCAGAATGGCGGGGTCGATGAGGTCCTCGCGGTTGGAGGCGCCGATGACGATGACGTTCTTGAGCGTCTCCACCCCGTCGATCTCGGCCAGCAGCTGGGGAACGATGGTCGCCTCCATGTCGGAGGAGATACCGGTGCCCCGGGTGCGGAACAGGGAGTCCATCTCGTCGAAGAAGACGATGACGGGCACGC
>DASUXN010000137.1:0-2355 GCA_036377875.1 Acidimicrobiales bacterium | reverse complement strand
GACGACCGCCGTCGCCAACCAGTGCAATTTCCTGCCTTCCATGCGACTCCCCCCTGAGAGAATGGAGGCGTCAGCGTACGCGGAACTCGGTGGCTCCTGCCGGTTCGACCTCGGTGACGGCCACGTGGATGACCACGGCGTGGGGCGGCCCCGACCGGCACCACTTCACCAGCTCCTCGACGACGGGCCGAGGACCCTCCAGCTCGGCTTCCAGGCCGTCGCGGGTGTTGCGGGCCCAGCCCGTCACGCCCTTCTCCAACGCCAGCCGGCGCAGGGTCTCCCGGTAGAACACGCCCTGCACCCGGCCGCTGACGACCAGATGGCGGCGGATGACGTCGCCGTCGGCTGCGCCTTCGGATGGGCCGCTCACCGGCGGTCCCAGTCGGGGTCGAGCTGGTGCAGGAACATGGCGCAGCGCTGCTCCTCCTCGGTCTCGCCGATGGCGGCAGCCGCCTCCCTGAGGCCGTCCAGAGCCCTCAGGAAGCCCCGGTTGGTCTCGTTGCGCCACCGGACGTAGCCGCTCCCCCGCCAGCCGTTCTGGCGCAGCGTGTCGAGGCCGCGGTGGTAGCCGACCCGGAAGTAGGCGTAGGCCTCGACCTCGTCGCGGGCCAACTGGCCCAGACGGGCCCACCCGTCGAGGAAGCGAGGCCAGCGCTCGACCACCGCCGCCACCGCCTCCCGCCGGCGCTCGGCGGGGGCGGCGAGAGCCTCCTCGAGGGCGGCCAGGGCGGGAGCAGGCTCGGGAGGCAGCACCGTCTCGGGCAGCCCGCGGGACAGCGAAACGTCGGCCATGTCCGTCAAAGCTACCGAAGATCGCTGGGGGCTCAGCCGCCGACCGTGGGCCACGGAAAGGCGGACAGGGCCGACCACTGCTCGTCGCCCATGTAGTGCCACACCCAGAACGAGGCGCCCAGGGCGCCGCCCCGGCGGGCCACGTCGAGGAAGCGGTTGGTCTCGTGGGCGCTGGGGGCGGCCGACCGCCCGCCGTCCACGGAGGCGTCGTAGCCGGTGCCGATGGCGTGGACGGGGCGCAGCGTCTTGAGGCGCTCGATCGACTGCGAGGCGACCGCGCCGGGCTCGGAGCACCCCCAGTAGGCCATGGGGGCGAAGGCGTCGACGTAGGGGGCGATGGCCTTGTAGGGGTAGCGGTCGGGCCAGCGGGTGGCGTTGGGCCAGTAGACGGTGGCCACGACCATGCGGTTGCCGGCCGCCTGGCGGACCAGGCCCAGGTACACCTGCACGCGGATCTCGCTGATGGCCACCCCCTCGCTGGCCAGCTCGATGTCGGGGCTGTAGCCGTCGAGGACGTGGCCGTCGGGGCTGCGCCAGGCCAGGGCCTGGGCCGACCAGGCGGCGTCGCCCACGGGGTCGTGGAGGAAGGGGAAGCCCCAGCCGATCACCGAAATGCCGGCGCGATGGGCCTTGGGCACGAGGGTGTCCAGGACGTCCTTGGCGTAGAAGCCGTCGCGCGAGTCCCCCACCCGCACCCACAGCTGGCGGAGGCCGGCGGCGACCGCCTTGGCCACGATGGCGTCGGCGTTGCCGCCCTCGGACTGGCGGTACCTCCACAGCCACATGCCCTTGCCCTCGAGGGGGGCGAGGCTGGCCGTCCACTGCCCCGGCGCCAGCGCGGCGGGCAGCTCGGCTTCGGGCACGAGCCGGGGCGGGACGTAGACGGGAGAGGGCGTAGGCGTCCCCGGCGGCCGAGGCGGCGGCGGGCAGCCGGCCAGCGGCATCGGGGGAGCCTCGACGGGCGAGGCCAGAGGCACAGTGACGTTGACGGGAAGGGCGGGGACGGTCGGAGCGGGTGCTCCCCCCTGGAGGTCGACAGGGCCTCCCGACAGGGCGGCGCCGTCGTCGCCGGGCGCACAGGCGGCGAGGAGTAGAGCGAGGACCGCCGCGGTAGCGGCAGGGAAGCGGGCCCGCACCGGGCAAGTGTCGCGCCGGCTGCGGCCCATCTGGGATCGGCCCGGCGAAGGGGCTGGCGGGCCCGAAGCGTCAGGTGGGCGGACGCAACGAGGCTCGCCGACCGCAGCGCGGCCGGCGAGCACTCGTCAAAGCGATTGGCTAGGCCCTGGTCGAGGCCCGGCGCCGGTCGGAACCGGCGATGACCATCAGGGTGCCGAGAGCGATGGCCAGTGCCGCGGTGGCGGCCATCGGAGTCGACCAGCTGCCCGTGAGGGCGAGTCGCCGGGCCGGAGTGGCGGTGGCGCCGCCGCCGGTGGGCGGACGCACCGTGGTGGCCGGCGGGGTCACCGTGACCGGCGGACGCACGGTGGGGGGCGGACGGCGGTCACAGCTGTCGTCGCCCGAAGCCGTGCTGTGGTTGTCTGCGAAGGAGCAGCCCGACGCCAC
>DASUXN010000136.1:0-2365 GCA_036377875.1 Acidimicrobiales bacterium | reverse complement strand
GGCCCGAGGCACTCGCCGGCCCTAACGCGCCCCAGGGAAGTGGTGGGCGGTGCCGGCGTGGGGATCGGGGCCGGCGTGGTTGCACGGGTCGACGTGGACGACGGCGCCCGCCAGCATGGGGAACTCGTGCAGCAGGGCGTGGTGCACGTGCTCGGAGATGTCGTGGGCGGAGGCGACGTCCAGGTCCCGGTCCACGATGATGCGGGCCTCGGCGTTCAGACGGTGGCCGATCCAGCGGATCCGTAGCTCGCTGACGTCCTGCACGCCGTCCACGCCGGCGGCCAGCGCCTCGGCCTTGGTGACCAGTTCGGGCGACACCGCGTCCAGCAGTCGCTCCCCCACGCCGCGGGCGGCCTGGACGAGCACGGCCAGGATGGCCAAGGCGATGAGCAGGCCGGCCATGGCGTCCGCCTGCTCCCACCCGACGGCCACGCCGACAGCGCCGAGCAGCACGGCCAGAGAGGTCAGGCCGTCGGCGCGGGCGTGCAGGCCGTCGGCGACCAGGGCGGCCGACCCGATGCGCCGGCCCACTCGTATGCGGTACACCGCGACCAGCTCGTTGCCGATCATGCCGATCACGGCCGCCACCATGACCGCCCACAGGTGACGTATGGGTTGGGGATCCTGAAGTCGCCGGATCGCCTCCCAAGCCGCCAGGGCGGCCGAGCCGGCGATGAACACCACGACGACCAGGCCGGCCAGGTCCTCGGCCCGGCCGTAGCCGTAGGTGAACCGCCGGGTGGGCCGCCGGCGCCCCAGGTTGAAGGCCAGCCACAGGGGCAGGGCGGTCAGGGCGTCGGCCAGGTTGTGGAACGTGTCGCTCAGCAATGCCACCGAGCCGGTGAAGACGACCACGACCATCTGCAGGATGGCGGTGACGCCCAGGCCGAGCAGCGAGATCTTGAGGGCCCGAACCCCCTCCCGGTTGTCCTCCATGGCCCGGTCGACGGTGGCGTGGGCGTGGCTGTGGCCGAGCAGGCCGTGCTTCTCGTGCCCGTGGTCGCCGTGCCCGTGGCCGTCATGCCCGGAGTCGCCGTGGCCGTGGCCGTGGCCGCCGTGCTCGGAGTCGTGGTCGTGGTGCTGCGCTTCCGTGCCGGTATTCAAGCAGGACGCCCGTATCGTCGAGCACATGGCCGAAACCCGAGCCGTGCTGTTCGACTTCTACGGGACGCTGGCGCGCGCCGTCGCCTGGGGGCCTCCGGCCGAGGAGGCGTTCGCCCGCCACGGGTTCACCCTGGAGCCGGGCACGTGGGACCGATGGGCCGAGCTCGACCTCCTCGACGGCGCCGAGCACGCCGAGCACTCGGTCAGCCGCGACGCCTACACCGCCTGGGAGCGGTCGCTGCTGCGGCAACGGGCCCTGGCCTGCGGCGTCGGTGAGGACGACGTGGATGCCCTGGTCGCCGATCTGCACGCCTTCGCCAAGACGTTCACCGTCGAGCCCTACGACGAGGTGGCGGGCGTCCTCACCGAGCTGCGCGAGCGGGGCGTGACCGTGGCCGTGTGCTCGAACTGGGACTGGGACCTCGATCGGGCGCTGGCCCAGGCCGGCCTGCACGACCTGGTCGACGTGGCCGTCACCTCGGCCCGGGCGGGGGCGCGCAAGCCCCATCCGCGGATCTTCCACCACACCCTCGAGCAGTGCGGGGTCGACGCCGCCGGCACCCTGTTCGTGGGCGACACGTGGACGGCCGACGTCGAGGGCCCCCTGGCCGTGGGTCTGCGCCCGGTCCACCTCCACCGGCCCGACGACCGCCGCCGGCCGCCCCCCGAGCGCGACCACCACAACGTGCTGCGCATCAGCGACCTGCGGACGCTGCCCGAGCTGCTCGAAGACTTCTAGCTGTCGGCTACTCCGTCGCCTCGGGAGGGACGGGCCCACGGGGAGCGGTCCCCGTCGTCCCCGTCGCCGTGGCCGTTGGGCGCCTCGGGGAGCACGAAAACCGGCTCGTCGGCCGTCGGGCGGGTGTGGAACAGCGGAAGGGGCACGTCGATGATCCCGTGGCCCTTGTGGGCCGCCAACGCCTGGGCGTGGTACGCCTCGGCAGCAGCGGCGAACTCGGGCGTGGCGTAGACCCGGCCGTCGACCAGGGGGCCCGGGCGACCGTCGATGATCGCCTCGATGTCCTCACCGGTGACGGTCTTGTGGGCCTCGAGGGCGTGGGCCACGGCCAGCACCTGGGTGCGGTTGTCCCGAAGGATCTGCTCGGCCGCCGCCATCAGCTCCTCCAGCTTGCGCTCGATGCGCTGGCCCAGGGTGCGCAGCAGGAGGTCGCTCTCGGAGCCACGACCGCCCTGGCGGCGCATGTCGTCGGAGCGGCCGCTGCGGCCGATGACGTCGTGGAAGGCGATGGTGGAGCCCATG
>DASUXN010000135.1:0-3639 GCA_036377875.1 Acidimicrobiales bacterium | reverse complement strand
GACGGCAGACAAGAGCCCGCCGTACCGAGCCACCGCATGCTCCGAGGTCACGGACGGATCCGTGGGTCGTGTCGCCGTGAGGGTTCGATAGTGCGCCTGGCCGGCGGGTTCGTCAACGGACTTCGGCGTCGGTGGCGGTGGCCTCGGCGCGGCGAACGGCCGGATGGGGCAGAGGCACCGACCCGTCCCGGCGGGCGTCCAGGTAGGCGGCCAGGCGGTCGTACACGTCGGGGCCCACCAGCGCCACCAGCTCGTCGCGCAGCGTCCGGTAGACGGGCCCGCTCCCGGTGAACGCCTCGGGCGCCTCGGTGCACCACCAGTGGAACTCGGCGCCTCCGGCTCCCCAGTTCGACCGGCTCCACTCCGAGATCGTGGAGGTCACCCGTCCGTTGGCCTCGTCCTTGTCCTCCCGGCGGAGGGGCAGCTGCCAGCACACGTCCGGCTTGAGGTCCAGGGGGCGCTGCCCGAGCCGGAGGGCGGCCCGGTGCAGGGCGCACCCCGGCCCGCCTTCGAACTCGGGCCGGTTCAGGAAGATGCAGGCCCCGCCCACCATGCGGGTGACGCGCTCGCCGCTGCGGTTGGTCTTGACCACTCCCCGCCGCCGCCCCTCGCGCAGGAACTGCCAGTCCTCGGCGGTGAGCATGGTGGCGGCCTCCTCCACCCGCGCCTCGTCGTCGGCGTCGGTGAAGTGGGCGCCGTAGGAGCAGCAACCCTGGGCCATCTCCGCCGCCGGTCCGGTCAGCACCCCTTGGCAGCCGGCGCCGAAGACGCACGTCCACGGGCTGAGCAGGAAGGTGGCGTCGAACACCCACGTGCGGGCCTCGCCCGGGTCTTCGAGCGAGACCCACTCCCGTCCCTCGACGGTCACCGGGCCGCTCCGTTGCCGAGCTCGGCCCACAACTCGCCCGCCGCCAGCAGCCCCTTCCAGAACTGGTCCATGACCATGCGCTCGTTGGGGGCGTGGAAGCGGTCGTCCGGGAGGGCCACGCCGAGGTAGAGCACGGGTGCCTCGAGCACCCGGCCCAGCGCCTCCTCGGGCCCGCTTCCCCCGATTCGGGTGAAGAGAGGCCGCTTGCCCCAGACCCGCTCGATGGCGGTGCACAGCGCTCCCACGGCCGGGTGGTCGACCGGGGTCAGCGCCGGCGCCACCCCGCCCACGGGCGTGACCTCCACGTCGACGCCGTCGGGCAGCGTCGCCGCCAGCCACCCCCGGAACTGCTCCGCCACCCGTTCCGGTCGCTGGTCGGGCACCAGCCGGAACGTGACCTTGAACCCTCCTCGGGCGGGGACGATCGTCTTCATCCCCTCGCCTGCGTAGCCGACGTCGATTCCGACGACGTCGCAGGTCGGACGGGTCCAGATCCGCTCCAGCAGCGACCGCCCCGCCTCGCCCTCCAGCCGCTGCACCCCCGCCATCCGCCGCCATTCCTCCTCGTCGACGGGGATGGCGGCGAGGGAGGCCTCCTCGTCGGCCGTCAGAGGGCGGACGTCGTCGTAGAACCCGGGGACGGCCACCCGTCCGTCGTCGTCGTGCAGCGCCGCCACCAGGCGGGCGACGACGTGGGCCGGGTTGGGCACCGCCCCCCCGAACAGTCCCGAGTGCAGGTCGATCTCGGCGGTGCGCACCCGCACGTCGAAGGCGACCAGCCCCCGCATGCCCACGCACGTCGTCGGCACGTCCGCCGACCACATGTCGGTGTCGGACACGACGATGACGTCGCAGGCCAGCCGCTTCTTTTCGGCCTCCAGCAAGGGCTCGAAGTTGGGGCTGCCGACCTCCTCCTCACCCTCGATCAGGAACTTCACGTTCACCGGCAGCCGGCCGCGCTCGGCCAGCCACCCCCGCACCCCCTCGATCTGGTAGAGGACTTGGCCCTTGTCGTCCACCGCCCCCCGGCCCCGGCACTCCCCGTTCAGGATGACCGGCTCGAACGGGGGAGAGGTCCATTCCTCCACCGGGTCCACGGGCTGGACGTCGTGGTGCCCGTAGACGAGGGCGGTCGGCGCGTCGGGGCCCGCGTGGAGCCAGTCGCCGTAGACCGACGGTCCGCCCCCGGCTCCGTGCCCGGACGGCTCGGCAGTGGCCAGAACGTCCACGTTCTCCATGCCCGCCGCCCGCAGCAGGTCGGCGGCCCGCTCCGCCGACCGCCAGACGTCGGCGGCGTGGGCGGGCTGGGCGGAGATGGACGGGATGCGCAGCCAGTCGAGCAGGTCGGCGACGATGCGCTCCCGCTCGGCGGCCACGTAGCGGGCGAGGACCAGGTCGTCGGGGGCCATCAGGTCCGTAGGCTAAGGCCCATGGACGACCTGCGGGAGCGCCTGGAGGGGATCGCCGAGGAGCTGGCCGACCTCGCTATCGACCGGCTGCGGCAGGCGGCCGACGATCCCGCCGAGCGGGACCGCCTCGTGGCCGAGGAGCGCCGCCTCACCCGCGCCCGCCGGGCCGTCGAGAAGGCCGCCGCGCTCGTCGGGGGAGGCCCCGCCCTCGACTGATCCACGGGTCCTCCCCCCTCCCGAGATAGGATGAGCTCCCGTGACCAAGCACATTTTCGTCACGGGCGGCGTTGCCAGTTCACTCGGGAAGGGCCTTACCGCGGCGTCCCTCGGGCGCCTGCTGAAGAGCCGGGGCCTGCGGGTGACCATGCAGAAGCTCGACCCCTACATCAACGTCGACCCTGGGACGATGAACCCGTACCAGCACGGGGAGGTGTTCGTCACCGAGGACGGGGGCGAGACCGACCTCGACCTGGGCCACTACGAGCGGTTCATCGACGAGAACCTCAAGCGCGAGTCCAACGCCACCACCGGCTCGATCTACTCCTCGGTGCTGGCCAAGGAGCGCAAGGGCGACTACCTGGGCGTCACCGTCCAGGTCATCCCCCACATCACCAACGAGATCAAGGCCCGCATCCTCCGGGTGGCCACCGACGACGTCGACGTGGTGATCACCGAGGTGGGCGGCACCGTCGGCGACATCGAGATCCTGCCCTTCCTCGAGGCCATCCGGCAGTTCCGCAAGGACATCGGGCGCGACAACGTCTGCTACCTGCACGTGACCCTCGTCCCCTACATCGGCCCGTCGGGTGAGCAGAAAACCAAGCCCACCCAGCACTCCGTCACCGAGTTGCGCAGCCGCGGCATCCAGCCCGACGTGATCGTGTGCCGCAGCGACCGTCCCATCTCCGACGGCCTGAAGCGCAAGATCTCGCTTCTGTGCGACGTGCCCCAGGAGGCCGTCGTCAGCGCCATCGACGCCAGCAACCTCTACGAGATCCCCCTCGTCCTCCACGACGAGGGCCTCGACTCCTATGTGTGCCGGCTGCTCCGCTTCGACGCCGCCGACCACCCGCCCCGCCTCGACGGCTGGCGCAACCTGGTGGCCAAGGTCGAGGCGGCCAACTCGCCCGTGCGCATCGGGCTCATCGGCAAGTACGTCGTGCTCCCCGACGCCTACCTGTCGGTCGTCGAGGCCCTGCGCCACGGCGGGTTCGACCACGGCGCCCGCGTCGACATCGAATGGATCCAGGCCGAGGACGTGGAGGGCCTGCTCACCGGCGGCCGCCTCAGCCACCTGGACGGGATCGTCATCCCGGGCGGCTTCGGCCCCCGTGGCATCGAGGGCAAGATCGCCGCCGCCGG
>DASUXN010000134.1:0-5449 GCA_036377875.1 Acidimicrobiales bacterium | reverse complement strand
CCCCAGCTGCGGTACTTCGACCAGACCGTGGGCTCGCAGGTCCAGCCCGGAGACTCGGTGATCCTGTGCTCGGCCAAGCCCAGCTGGGTCAAGAGCAACCTCGACCACCCCGAGGCGTTCGTCAACCTCGACTACTTCGTGCGCAAGGTGGTCACCAACCACCAGGCCGACGTGCGCCTCTTCCTCACCGGCGACACCCACCACTACGCCCACTACGAGGAGGTCGGCGGCCAAGGTCGCCAGCTCATCACCGCCGGAGGCGGCGGCGCCTACCTGTCGAACACCCACCACCTGCCGTCGGAGCTGGAGCTGCCACCGCCGGGGTCCCGCGACCCGGGCAAGTCGACCCCTTCCACGCGGTACCGGCTGGCCACGTGCTTCCCCACCCGGGAGCGATCGATGAAGATGCGCAAGGGCATCCTCGACCTCCCCTTCGAAAACGTCGGGTTCTGGGGACTTTCGGCGGGCCTGTTCGTCGTCTTCGGGTGGCTCGTCACCTCCGGGCTGCGGGGCGGGGGAGTGGGCATCGCCGACCGCCTCAAGGACCTGACGGCGATGGACATCGTGCAGGTCCTACTGCGTTCGACGCTGGGCGTGGGGGCCCTGCTCGTGCTGGTGTGGGCCCTGGCCACCTTCACCCAGAAGGACTCGGCCCTCAAGCGGTGGACGCTCGGGGGCGTCCATGCCCTCCTGCAGTTCGTGGCTGTGGTGGCGTCGATCCGGGTGGCGGCGTGGCTGCTGCGCGACCTCGACGGCCCCCTGTTCTGGCTGCTGTTCTTCGGCCTTCTGGGCGCCGGAGGCGGCCTGGTGGGAAGCATGGTCACCGCCGTCTACCTTTACGTGGCCGACCACTTCGGCTGCAACAGCAACGAGCTGTTCGCCGCCCAGCGCATCCCCGATTACAAGTGCTTCGTCCGCCTCCACCTCGACGACAGGGGGATGCTCACCGTGTACCCGGTCGGGATCGAGAAGACCGCCCGCAAGTGGAAGCTGCGCACCGAGGGCGAGCCCCACGAGCCATGGTTCGAGCCGGACGGCCCGTACACGCCTCCCCGCCTGATCGAGCCGCCCATCCGCGTGGCGCCCATGGCGCGCCCATGACCGCCGGCGTGCGCACCGAGGCCGTCCTCGACGCCCCGCCCCAACGGGTGTGGGAGGTGCTGGCCGACCTGCCCGGTTGGAACATCTGGAACCCCACGCTGTTCGGCGTGCGCCGGCCCGCCTCGGCCACCGACGACCACTGGCAGCCGGCGCCGGGCATGGAGGTGCGCATGACCCTGCGCCTGTGGAAGCTCAAGGTGCCCATGCGCCAGCAGATCCGGGTCGTAGATCCGCCCCGGGAGCTGGTGTGGCGCAGCAAGCAGATGCTGCCGGCGTCGGCCTTCGACGTGGTCCGCACCTTCCGCCTCGAGCCCATGGAAGGCGGCCGCACCCGCCTCCTCCAGTTCGAGCAGGGCAGCGGCTTCCTGGCCAAGGCCATCTTCAAGCTGATCGGCAAAGGCGTCACCGACGGGTACGACGCCATGGTCAACGCCCTGGCCCGGCGGCTGTGATGGCGGGCTGGTCCTGGGCCAAACGCATCAACAGCCACGAGAGCTTCGTCCACGACAGCCTCGACAGCCTGGGCTACGACTGGTCCCGCATCGGCGACCCGGACATCCAGCCCGCCTTTCCCCTCCGGGTCTACCTGCCGCAGGCCACCGACGACGTCGTCCGCATCGTGCGGGAGGCCAAGGACCTGGGCCTCGAGGTCACCGTCCGGGCCCACGGCCACTCCAGCAACGACCTGGTCGTGCGGGGCGGCGGGACGGTGCTGCTCACCGAGAAGATGAACCGGGTGCTCGAGGTCGACGGTCACGGGCTGACCGCCACCGTGCAGCCCGGGTGCCAGTCGGCCGACGTGGACGACGTGCTGGCTCAGCAGGGGCTGGGCCTGCCCGTGATCGGCGACCACGCCCACGTCACCACCGGCGGTTTCGCCTCGGTGGGCGGGATCAGCGCCTCGTCGTTCCGCCACGGGATGTTCGTCGACATCGTCGAGCGACTCGAGTACGTGACGTGGGACGGCGAGGTCCGCACATGCGGCCGCCAGGACCGTCCCGACGAGCTCAACCGCGTGCTCCTCGGCCTGGGTCGCTACGGGGTGATCACCTCCCTCACCGTCCGCATCGAGCGGGTTGACAAGTACGGCACGATCTGGCGCAACCACCAGACCCACTACCGCTCCCTCGACGGCTTTCTGGCCGCCGCCCGCCGCACCCTCACCGACCCGCCGCCCGAGGCCACCTTCCTGCGCGGCATGTGGGTGGACGCCGGCAAGTTCGGCCTGGGCCAGTTCTCGGTGTACTCGCCGCGGCGGGCCACGACTGCGAACCGCCTGGCCAACGATCTCGCCTACCGCTTCCTCTACGGGCTGGGGTTCGTGGCCGGCCGCCTCCCCGGTCCCGTCGACCGCGCTCTCAAGTACGTGGGCCTGCTGGGCATCCTCTTCAGCCCCCGCTTCGCCACCCAGAAGAACGCCGAGTCGTTCTCCGACAGGATCCTCGACTCCTCGGTGGGCGAACCCACCCGCTACCTCGTGGCCCTCGTCCGCCTGGCCGACGTGGATGCCGTGTCCCGGCGGCTGCTCGACCTCCTCCGCCGCTACCGGGACGAGCACGGCTGCTTCAGCGTCCTCACCCTGTACCTCAAGGGGATCCGCTCCCCCTACCTGGCCGGCGGCCGGGCGGGCGACGACCGGTGGGTCGAGGTCCTGTTCTATGTGGCCATCCGCCCGGAGAAGATGACCCCCGGCCTGCTCGACCGCATCGTCGAGGAGTTCGACGAGATTTGCGTGGATACCGCCTCGTACCGCTACATGCATTCGAAGACCACGAAGGATCCGGTGCGCAGAAAGCTCCTGGACCCCCATACTCTGTACGAAGGCCCATCGGCGGATGTGGCCACGGGGAACGTGGAGGAGGGTTCCGATGGAACGTGAGATCCCGCTGTTCACCCTCGAAGGGGTGAAGGACGCCGAGGTGTCCACGCACTGGTTCTGGACCGAGGACAAGCTAGGCCTGTCGTTCACGCGGTTCCGCCGCGGCGGAGCGGACGAGGCGGGCGAGGCGGTGATGATCGTCCACGGGCTGACCACCTCGACGGACATGTTCATCATGCCCGAGCACTACAACCTGGTCAGCTACCTGCTCGACAACGGCTACCGGGACGTGTGGTGCCTGGACTTCCGGATGAGCAACCGCCACTCGTACAACCTGTTCAAGCACCGTTGGACGATGGACGACGTGGCCCTGTACGACTTCCCGGCCGCCCTGGCCGAGATGCGCCGCCACATCGGCGACAAGCCCGTCCACGTGATCACTCACTGCCTGGGCGCCAACTCGTTCGTCCTCAGCCTGTTCGGCAAGGTCATCGACGGAGTTTCGAGCGTGATCGCCAACAGCGTGGCCCTCACGCCGCGGGTGCCCCGCTGGTCGAAGCTCAAGCTGACGATGGCGCCGGGCATGGTCGAGAACGTCCTCGGCTTCCCGTACCTGAACCCCCGCTGGAGCGAGGACCCGGGCCTGAGCCGGGGCAAGCTGTTCGCCAAGATCATCGACCGGTTCCATCCTGAGTGCGACGTCTCGGCGTGCCACATGCTCAGCCTCATGTGGGGTACGGGCTGGCCCGCTCTCTACAGCCACTCCAACCTGGCCCAGGTCACCCACGAGCGGGGCGGAGACCTGTACGGCGCCACCAGCATGAACTACTACCGCCACGTGCTGAAGCAGGTGAAGGCGGGCGGGGCGGTCAAGTACTCCGACACGCCGCAGTACGCCCGGCTGCCCAACGACTACTTCCAGCACGCCCGGGAGATCGAGACGCCTGTCCTGTTCATGACGGGCAAGAGCAACCGGGTCTTCGCCGACTCCAACATCGTCTGCCACGAGCGGCTCGAGCGCATCGTGCCCGGCCGCCACGAGCTGCACGTCTTCCCCGGCTACGGCCACCAGGACCCGTTCATGGGGGAGCGCGTGGCCCAGGACATCTTCCCCCGGCTGCTCGAGTTCATCGAGAAGCACCGCAAGGACGAGCCCCAGCGCTTCGAACCCCCGGTGGCGGTGGGCGCCGCTTGAAGCCCCTTCGGGCGGCGGCGGCCCTGGTCGTCGCCGCCCTGTGGGTGGGACTGGCGGGATGGGTCGGCCTACCGGCCGCCGTCGCCCAGTCCACCCCGCCGACCGTCGATGTCCAACGGAACGTGCAGTACGGCGTGGCCAACGGCAAGCCGCTTCTGCTCGATGTCTACCAACCCGCTAGCAGGGCCGACGACTCCAGCCGTCCGGCGGTGGTTCTGATCCACGGCGGCGGGTTCCGGGTGGGTGACAAGGGGTCGTGGGAGCCCGAGGCCCGGCGGGTGGCGGAGAAGGGTTGGGTCGCGTTCTCCGTCAACTACCGCCTGGACGAGCCCACCGCCTTCCCGGCCGAGGTCGAGGACGTGCAAGCGGCGGTGCGATGGGTGCGCGAGCACGCCGGCGACTACGGGATCGACGCCTCCCGGATCGGTGCGGTGGGCGAGTCGGCGGGCGGCACACTTGCCGCCATGCTCGCCACCCTGGGATCGGGCTCGCTGGAGCAGGGGTCGCGGGTCAAGGCGGCCGTGGCCTGGTCTGCCCCCCTCGACCTGACCCGGCTGGCCCGGGAGCGGGGCGACTCGTGGGGCGCGCCCCTCCTCGGCTGCCGGCTCGAGGTCTGCCCCGACCGGTACGCGGCGGCGTCGCCCATCACCCACGTCGACCCCACCGATTCGCCCACCTTCCTCGTCACCAGCGAGGAGGAGCAGGTGCCCGCCACCCAGTCCTACGACATGGCCATCCGGCTCGAGGAGGAGGGCGTTCCTGTGCGCCTGACCCGTCTCAAGGGCACCCGCCACGCCCTCGACTACCGCGACGAGATGTGGGGATCGACGATCAACTTCCTCGACACCCACCTCGAGCTCGACCCTCGCCGGTCCTACGGGACGGTCGCCTTCGCGGTGACGGTGCTGGTGACGGCCGCCCTGGGCGGGCTGCTCATGCTGCGCTACACGAAGCGGGCATCGGGAGGAAGAGGCCTGCCGCCGTCGCCGCCCGCTCCTCGGGAGCCGGCCCGGGCCGGTTAGGCGGGCTCGGGGGCGACGTCCGGGACCGGGCCGGCGTCCGGCTCGGCCGCCCCGGCCTCGGTCGCGCCGGCCTCGGCCATCGCCTCCTGGTCGTCCACCGCTGGCACGTGCCGGGCGGGGAGGAACATGAACGCGAACACGGCGCCGACCCGGGCGGCGCCCGCCGCCACCCACGAGCCGGCGTGCATGCCGTCGAGGAAGGCCCGGCTGGCCGCTTCGAGAATGGGTTGCTGGGCGATGGCGGGGGCCTGGGCCGCCACTGCGGCGGCGGCCGTCACCGACTCCCGGGCCACGTCCACGGCCGCCGCCGGC
>DASUXN010000133.1:0-7765 GCA_036377875.1 Acidimicrobiales bacterium | reverse complement strand
CCCCTGCCCCCGCCCCTGCCCCTGCATCCCCGCCTCGCCCGGTCACCGCGGCCGACGTGCTGGCCCGGCCCGAGCCGCCCAGGGTGACTGCGAGGGGCCGCTGGTCGGCCACCCTCGAGGGCACCGGCGAGCGGGTCCGGTTCTACGCCCCGGTGGTGGCGGTCGACGCCCTTTCGCATACGACCGTCGAGCTGAGCACGTCCGACCCGCGCCCGGTCACCGGCGCCGAGGGCTACGTCCGCTACTCGACGGGTACCTCCCTCGCCTTCCCCGACGGGACCCGCTGGTACCCGTTATCGCCGTTCCGCATGGAGGGGACGGGCGGTTCGGCCTCGTTGACCAGCGCCACCGCCGGGGACGGCGCGGTGCGGGGTACGGTCGACGGCAGTGAGCTGGCCCGGATCCTGGCCGCCGGGGCCACCGCCAGCGGGCGATTCGTGCAGCGCGACGGCCAGGAGGCGACGACCCTGCGCCTTCCGGGTGGCACCCGGCTGTCCGCCGACTGCCCGGGACGGACTCCGGGCGAGGTGCCCACACCGTGCCCGGGGCAGGCGCCCGCCGCCGCCGGTCCCGTCGAGGTCTCGATCGACGCACGTCCCGGACTACGGCTGCAGGTCGACGCATCGGGGGGCGAATCGTCGGCCGGCAACGGCGAGGGTGGCGTGGAGATCGAGGTGGCCGGCTCGGTGCGGGCCAAGGCCCTCGGCCGGAACTGGGAGGGCCTGGTCGGCAGCATCGAAGCCGACGACCTGAAGGCGACGGCCACCTGGGCCGGCCACGGCTGGACGGTGAACGCCTCGGCCCGCTCGGCCCGCCAGGTGTGGATCGACGTGTGGCCGGTGGTCGGCACGACCCTCGAGGTGAGGTCCGGGTACGACGGCGGCCCCCACAGCTGCACCGGGGACTGCAGCGTGCGCCTGCGCTACCGCAACGTAGGTCACGCCACCGCCCAGATCTTCGAGGCCGAGGCGCTGGGCGGCTCGTACTCGGTCGCCCTCGGCATCAAGCAGACCGGCACCCACGACGCCGGCCTCGACGTCCACCGCGGCGGCCGGGAGATCAACCTCAGCAGCGGCCGGGGCGTCGACAGCCACCTTCCGCCGGGCGACTACCACGACCGGGGCCTCACCGTCACCCCCGGCGTGCCCGTCACGCTCGTGCTTAGGGGGAACTTCCCCGAGGTGAGGGTGGCGTTGGCCATCCCCGCGTCACGGGCCTAAACCGGCCCGCCCGGGCTGACGATCCCCCATCCGTGCGCCTTCGGCGGCTCTGGCCCCCTCTCGCCGTGCTGCTCCTCGGAGCGTGCGCCAACACGCCGACCCGGCGGCCGACGCCCGAGGAGCTGGCCGAGTGGGAGGCCAAGGCCGACCGGGTGGTCGTGTTCAGCGTCGTGTGGGAGGTGGCGGCGGCCGCGCTGCTCGTCCTCAGCGTCTGGACCTTCGCCCGCTACGTGCAGGGCGCGCCTCCGCCGTGGCCCCGCTCCGTCACCGTCCTGATGGCGATCTGCACCGCCCTCATGCTGTGGCCCTCGCTCGTGTTCCTCCCGCTGTGGTCGGCATGACCGCCAGGCTGGGCGCCCTCCTCCTCGCTGCCGTGCTCGGGCTGGCGGCAACCGGCTGCTCGGCCGAATGGGAGGTGGTCGGCGAGGGGACCGGCGAGCCGGTGATCGTCGCCGGGACCGAAGAGGAGCAGCGGATCATGGACCGGGAGGAGAGGGCCGACGAAGCCGCTGCCGTCATGGTGCTCATGCTGCTCTTGGTGGGGCCCATGGCGTTGACGGCGGTGGCCATCGCCATCGCCAGCCGTGGCGACGGGTGACCCGCCGGTAGATTTCGGCCCATCGTCGCCCTCCGCGCCCTCCTCCTCGTCCTCGTGCTGGTGGCGACCGGTGGCTGCCAGGTCGTGCTCACCACGGGCATCGAGGCCCGGCGGGACGGCAGCGGGCTAGTGCGGGCCGCGGTCGGGCTCGACGACGAGGCCTTGAAGGAGCTGGGCGACCCCGCCACCGAGCTGCGCCTCGACGACCTCCGCCAGGCGGGCTGGGCCGTCGCCGCCCCGGCCAAGGAGGAAGACGGGCTGACGTGGGTGCGGGTGTCCAAACCTTTCGCCGACGTGGACCACGCCGCCCGAGTGGCGGCCGAGCTGAGCGGGCCGGACGGGCCGTTCCAGGACTTTCGGCTCGAACGGGAGCACACCCTCCTGCGCACGACCACCCGCTTCAGCGGGCTGGTCGACCTGACGGGCGGCCTCGCCGGCATGTCCGATCAGGGCCTGCGGGACGCCTTGGGCGACGCCGCTCCTGCCCTGGACGCCGAATCCCTACGGAACCGCGGCGATGTCCGCATCCGGGTCGAGGCCCGTCTGCCGGGCGAGGACCCGCAGGTGTGGGAGCCCGTCCTGGGCGAGGAGCTGCGCCTGGCGGCCGAGTCCGACGCCCTCAACGTGCGGTTCCTCGGCGGCATTGCCGCGGCCGCCGTCCTGGTGCTCGTCGCCCTCGTGCTGCTGAAGCGGGGCCGGTAGACGGCACGGACCGGCCTGTCGTACCTCCTCGGTACCGTCCGGTCCGTGACCCGACAGCACAGCTCCTTCGCCTGCACCGAATGCGGCACGGCCGCCCCCCGCTGGGCCGGCCGCTGCGCCGGCTGCGGCGCCTGGAACACCCTCGTCGAAGAGAAGGCGCCGCCCGTGTCGAGTGCCTCGCGCACCGGGCCGGCAGCACGGCCCATGCCGCTGGCCAGGGCGGGCGGCGCCGGGTGGGCGGCCCGGCCGACCGGCCTCGCCGAGGTCGACCGCGTCCTCGGCGGAGGGCTGGTGCCGGGGTCGGTCACGCTCCTGGGCGGCGAGCCCGGCGTGGGCAAGTCCACCCTGCTCCTGCAGGTTCTGGCCCGCCTGGCGGGTGAGGGGCGGCGGTGCCTGCTGGTGGCGGCCGAGGAGTCGCCCCAGCAGGTCCGGCTCCGGGCCGAGCGCCTGGAGACCATCGCCGAGGAGCTCTGGGTCGTGGCGTCCACCGACGTGGAGGAGGTCGTGGCCGCCGTCGAGGAGCTGCGCCCCGAAGTGCTGGTGGTCGACTCGATCCAGGCGGTGTCCGACCCGGCGACGTCCGGTCCTCCCGGGTCGGTGGCTCAGGTGCGGGCCGCAGCCACCCGGCTGGCGCGCCTGGCCAAGGAGGGCGACGTCACCACCGTGCTGGTCGGCCACGTGACCAAGGACGGCGCCCTCGCCGGTCCCCGTGCTCTCGAGCACCTCGTCGACACCGTCCTCGCCTTCGGAGGCGACCGCCACCACGCCCTCCGCCTGCTGCGCGCCCCCAAGCACCGCTTCGGCCCCACCACCGAGCTGGGGCTGTTCGAGATGACGGAGGGGGGGCTGGCGGCGGTGGCCGACGCGGGCCACCTCTTCCTCTCCGACCGCCGGGAGGGGCTGGCCGGGTCGGTGGTAGTCCCCACCGTCGACGGGCGGAGGCCGCTGCTGGTCGAGCTTCAGGCCCTCGTCACACCCGGGCCCCCGGCCGGCAGCGGCATCCCGCCCCGCCGGTCGAGCCAGGGCCTCGACGGCGGCCGGATGGCGATGGTCCTGGCGATCCTCGACAAGCGGGCCGGCGTGCGGCTCGGGCCTTACGACGTCTACACGGTCGCGGTGGGAGGGGCCCGAGTGACCGACCCGGGCGCCGACCTCCCGCTCGCCCTTGTCCTCGCCTCGGCCGCCGCCGGCACCCCCCTGCCCGAGCATCTGGTGGCGTGCGCCGAGCTCGGCTTGGGCGGCGAGCTCCGGCAGGTTCCCAATCTGGCCCACCGCCTCGGCGAGGCCGCCCGCCTGGGCTTCCGCGCCGCCATCGTCCCGCCGTCAGCCCCCGACACGCCCGAGACGATGACCGCCATGCGGGCCGCCACCCTCTCCGAAGCGATGCTCCTGGCCGGGCTCGACCCGGGCCGGATGCAGCGGCTACACCCGCCGCTGGCGTCCTGAACCCGCTACCATCCACCCGTGCCTCATAGGCGGCATTTGGCGCTTACCGACGCACTCGCCGCGGTTGCGCCCGGCACGCCCCTGCGGGAAGGCCTCGACCGGATCCTCCAGGGCAGCCGGGGTGCGTTGATCGTCATCGGCGACGGCCCCGAGGTCCTGGCCATCTGCTCGGGCGGGTTCCTCCTCGACGCCGAGTACACCCCCCAGCGCCTTTCCGAGCTGGCCAAGATGGACGGGGCCATAATCCTCGCTCCCGATTCCAGCCGCATCGCCCGGGCCAACGTCCACCTCGTGCCCAATCCCAACGTCCCCACATCGGAGACCGGCACCCGCCACCGCACCGCGGAGCGGGTAGCCCGGTCGATCGGCGTGCCGGTCGTGTCGGTGTCGGAGGACATGTCCTCGATCGCCGTCTACTACGGCGAGACCAAGCAGCCGCTCGAGACGTCCACGCGCCTGCTCAACCGGGCCAACCAGGCCCTGTCCACGCTGGAGCGCTACAAGACGCGCCTCGACTCGGTGTCGGGCTCGCTGTCCGCCCTCGAGGTGGAGGATCTGGTGACGGTGCGCGAGGTCGTCACCGTGCTCCAGCGCACAGAGATGGTGCGGCGGATCGCCGAGGAGATCCACGGCTACATCGTCGAGCTCGGCACCGACGGCCGGCTCGTGCGGCTCCAGCTCGAGGAGCTTATGGGTGGCGTGGAGGACGACCGGCGGCTCGTGATCAAGGACTACTTCCACACCGAAGAAGGGTGGAACTTGAGCGAGGCCATGGGCGCCCTGTCCGAGCTCAGCACCGAGGACATCCTCGACATCAAGGCCGTCACGTCGGTGCTGCGCCTGCCGGTGGAGTCGTCCGACATGGACATGACGCTCCAGCCGCGCGGCTACCGCCTGCTGGCGAAGATCCCGCGCCTGCCCGAGTCGGTCATCGATCACATCGTCGCCCACTTCGGCAACCTTCAGAAGATCCTGCGTGCCACCGTCGACGATCTCGACGAGGTCGAGGGCGTGGGCGAGACGCGGGCCCGGGCCATCAAGGAAGGCCTGTCAAGGCTCGCGGAGACCAGCATCCTCGACCGCTACGGCTGAGCCGAGTTGGCTCTCGGGGCCGTTTGCTGGCACTCTTGTTCTTGTCCCACTGTTGTCTCGTTCTTGGGAGACGTATGTCCTTCGATGTCGGCGACAAGGTCGTCTACCCGCACCACGGCGCAGCTGTCATCGAGAAGCGGGAGACAAAGGACTGGTTCGGAGCCGATAGGGAGTACCTCGTCCTGAAGCTGGCCTACGGCGACCTCACCCTGAGCGTGCCGGCCGACAACACCGAGGCCATCGGCCTCCGGGAAGTCATCAACGACGAAGAGGTCGAGGAGGTGTTCGCCGTCCTTCGCAAGAAGGAGGCGCGCATGCCGACCAACTGGTCGCGGCGGTTCAAGAACCACGTAGAGAAGCTGAAGTCGGGCGACATCTACCAGGTGGCCGAGGTCGTTCGGAACCTCTCCATCCGCGAGAAGGACAAGGGCCTCTCCGCGGGCGAGAAGCGAATGCTCACCAAGGCTCGCCAGATCCTCGTGTCGGAGCTGACCTTCGCCCTGTCGGTCACCGAGGAAGAGGCCGAGAAGAAGCTCGACGAGGCGCTGCCGTAAACCGGACAGTCTGGGCGGTCGTTGTCGCCGCCGGATCGGGGTCCCGCTTCGGCGCCCGAAAGCAGTACGAGCTTCTCGGTGAGCGGCGCGTGGTTGACGTGTCCCTCGACGCGGCCCGCAGTGTGCTGCGTACCCGGGCCGACGGGCTGGTCGTGGTCGTCCCCGCCGACCGCGTGGAGGAGAAGGTGTCGGGGGCCGACGTGATCGTGGCGGGGGGAGCCACACGATCGGCCTCGGTCCGGGCCGGGCTCGCGGCGGTCCCGGCCGACGCGGCGGTGATCGTCGTTCACGACGCCGCCCGGCCCCTCGCTTCGCCCGCGCTGTTCGCCGCCGTCGTGGCCGCCCTCGACGAGGAGGGAGTGGACGGGGCGGTGCCGGCTCTTCCCGTGACCGACACGGTCAAGCGGGTGGCGGGCGACGCCGTGGTCGCCACCCTCGACCGGGCCGAGCTGGTGGCGGTGCAGACCCCGCAGGCGTTCCGGGCCGAGGCCCTCCGCCGGGCCCACGCCTCGGGCCTCGACGCCACCGACGACGCCGCCCTGGTGGAGCTGGCGGGAGGAAGAGTAGTGGTCGTACCGGGGGAGCTCACCAACCTGAAGATCACCACCTCGTCCGACCTCTCCCGCGCTGCGGGCCGGTGAACGTGAGGGTGGGGCTGGGCTTCGACGTCCATCCCTTCTCGGATGACGCCGACGGGCGGGCGCTGGTATTGGGCGGTGTGACCTTCGCCGGCGAGCGGGGCTTGGCCGGCCACAGTGACGCCGACGTGGTCGCCCACGCCGTCGCCGACGCCCTGCTGGGCGCGGCCGGCCAGGGGGACCTCGGCCAGCACTTCCCCGACACCGACCCCGCCTGGGCCGGTGCTGACAGCCTCGTGCTCCTGGGCCGGGTGTGCCAGGTCGTCGCCGCCGCCGGTTGGCGCCCCGTGAACGTCGACTGCCGGGTGGTGCTGGAGGCGCCCAGGCTCGCCCCCCACCGGGACGCGATGCAGCACCGGTTGTCGGCGGTGGTGGGGGCGGACGTCACGGTGGGCGCCAAGCGGGCCGAAGGGCTCGGGGCGCTGGGACGAGGCGAGGGTGTGGCGTGCTGGGCGGTGGCCCTGGTGGAGCGAGATGCCCCGGCCTGAGCGGCCGGAGCGGCCCGAGCGGCCTGAGCGGGGACGGCGCCCGGGGGGCTCGCCGCGACCGCCCCGACCGTCGCGATCGCCCGGGCCAGCCCGCCAGTTCGGGCCGCCGCGTCCGCCCGGTCCGGGCCGCCCGTCCCGCCAGGAGCGGGGGCTGGGCGGCGAGCAGGTCGAGGGGCGGCAGGCGGTGGCCGAGCTGCTGCGGGCGGGAAGGCGGCGGGTGCGGGAGGTCTGGATGGCGGAGGACATCGACCCCGCTCCCATCCTCGAGGAGATCGTGCGGTTGGCGGCGCGGGCCCGGGTGCCGGTGCGGCGGGTGGCCCGCTCCCGGCTGGAGGGAGCAGCCCGGACGGAGGCGCCCCAGGGTGTGCTCGCCCGGGCCGAGCCGCTGCCCGAGGCCGAGCTCGACGACCTCTGCCAGCCCGCCCCCGACGGCACCCCGCCGCTGCTGGTCGCCTTCGACGGGGTGACCGACCCGCAGAACCTGGGCGCCCTCCTGCGCTCGGCCGAGGCGGCGGGCGCCACCGGCGCGGTGCTGCCCCGCCATCGGGCTGCTCACGTCACTCCGGCGGCGGCCAAGGCGGCCGCCGGCGCCATCGAGCGGGTGCCGATCGCGGTCGTCGGCGGGCTTCCGTCGGCTCTCGCCCGCGTCTCCGAACTCGGCGTGTGGGTCATGGGGCTGACCACGCAGGGTGGTGAAAACCTGTGGCGCCTCACCTTGGGGGACGGGCCCGTGCTGGTCGTGGTGGGGGCGGAGGGGCCGGGACTGTCCCGCCTGGTGCGCCAGCGGTGCGACGTGCTGGTGACGATCCCGCTGAGGGGAGTTCTGTCGTCTCTGAACGTGTCCGCGGCCGGGGCCATCGCCCTGTTCGAGCTCGCCCGTCAACGCCACGAGACGAAATCCTGACGCGACCATTGACACGCGGAGTGACGGTCGGTAGAAAGGGCAGGCCGCCTAGAGGCAATCGTCACATACCGCATCCCGTCGCAGCCTCCGTCGCGCCATCCCAGGAGCAGCCTGCATGCCCTC
>DASUXN010000132.1:0-5472 GCA_036377875.1 Acidimicrobiales bacterium | reverse complement strand
AGCCAAGGCACTGCTCGATGAGTAGGGCGCTACCCCGCGGCCGGCGCGGCGGCGGCCGGTAGCGGGGGGATGTCCTCCGCCTCGAGGATGGTCAGGGCCTCGTCGCTGACCTCTTCGAGCTCCACCACCCGGCTGGCGTGGCGGGCGACGGCCGCCTCGAACAGGTTGCGGACGAGGCGGGCATTCCCGAACCCACGATCGCGGGGCTGGGCCGCCACATAGGCGAGGAGGGCCTGGCGGGCCTCTTCGGTGGGGGCGTAACGGTTCTTTCTGCACATGCCGTCGAAGATGAGCAGCAGCTCCTCGTCGGTGTAGTCGTCGAAGTAGATCGTCTTGGGGAAGCGTGAGCGCAGGCCCGGGTTGGCGTCGATGAACTCGGCCATCTCCTCGGGATAGCCGGCGACGATGAGCACAACCTCGTCGCGGTGGTCCTCCATCAGCTTGACGATCATGTCGATCGCCTCGTGGCCGAAGTCCCGCTCGTTGCCGCGTGCCAGAGCATGGGCCTCGTCGATGAGCAGGATGCCGCCGAGGGCGGAGTTGAAGACCTCTTTCACCTTGATCGCGGTCTGGCCCACGTAGCCCGCCACCAGTCCGGCGCGGTCCGTCTCGACGAGGTGGCCCTTGGTCACGGCGCCGACCGTCCGGTAGATCTGGGCGAGGAGGCGGGCCACGGTGGTCTTGCCCGTGCCCGGGTTTCCGGTGAACACGAGGTGGCGGCTCTGCTCGACGACGGGCAGGTTGCGCTCCTTGCGCAACTTCTGGACCCGGACCAGGTTGGTGACGAGCTTCACCTCGGCCTTGACCGGCCCGAGCCCGACCAGGGCGTCGAGTTCGGCCAACAGCTCCTCGATGGGGCGAGGCGGCTCTGGCGGCTCGACTGGCCCTGCCGGGGCCGCTGCGGGCTGCCCGGGCGTCGAAGTGGCCGCTCGGGGCGTGGGGCGCGGCGAGCCCGGACGAGGCACGTCGGCCCCGTCCATGGCGGCCAGCATCATCTCCCGGAACCGCTCGATGGCCATCAGCTCGGCCTGGGACGGCTCGGCGTCGAGGGCGCATACCGCCCGGGCGATGGCGAGGGCGTGCTCGAAGTAGGTCCAGGAGTCGACCGTGGCGGCCCGGGAGTCGGCGGCCACCAGCAGCTTGAGAAAGGCGGACGGCTCGTCGAGAAACGTCCGCTTTCCCGACAGGAGACCGGTGGTGCGCAGCGTGTTCGGGCTGGCGGCCCACGCCACCGTGTCGAACCGACCGGCGAACACGGCCACGAACGCCCACAACTCCTCGTCGGTGTGGACCCCGTCGGCGTCGATGAACCCGGCGGTGAGGTTGAAGGCCTCGATGGCCACGTCGTTGCGCAGCTTGTCGCTGCGAGCCAGCCCCGTCCCGCTCGCCAGGTTGAGCAGGACCGGGGTGAGGTCGGCGATGAACGCCTCCACCGGCCGGGTGATCGGGCTCTGCACGACCCCAGTGTCGTCCACCGCGGGACCCGGCCGGTACCGTCGTGGCGTGGCCGAAGACGGGGTCGTCGTCGAGGCGGCAGGCAAGGTGCTGGTGATCACCCACCCCGACAAGGTCTTCTTCGGGGAGCGGGGGGAGACCAAGCTCGATCTGGTCCGGTACTACCAGGCCGTCGAGCAGCCGCTGATGACGGCCATGGGCGGACGGCCGGTGCTGTTGCAGCGCTTCCCGAACGGCGCAGGCGGATCGTCGTTCTTCCAGAAGCGGGTGCCCGACACCCGCCCGGAGTGGCTGGAGACGTCCATCGTCAGCACCCCCAACGGGACGACCTCACGGGCACTCGTCATCGGCGACCTGGCCCACGTGCTGTGGGCCGTCAACATGGCCTGCCTCGGGTTCCACGTGTGGCCGTCCCGGGCGTCCGATCCCGAGCACGCCGACGAGCTGCGCATCGACCTCGATCCCACGCCGGGGGTGACGTTCCCCATGCTGCGGGAGGCGGCGACCGAGGTGAAGGCACTCCTCGACCAGGTGGGAGTGGTGGGCATGCCCAAGACCACCGGCAACAAGGGCATCCACGTGTATGTGCGGCTGGAGCCGCGCTGGACGTCCTACGAGGTCCGGGCGGCCGCGGTGGCGGTGGCCCGTGAGCTCGAGCGGCGTCGCCCCGACCTGATCACCGCGGCGTGGTGGAAGGAGGAGCGAGGCACGCGCGTGTTCGTGGACTTCAACCAGAACGCTCCCCACAAGACGGTCTTCGGCGCCTGGTCCGTCCGGGCCCGACCGGGGGCGCAGGTCTCGACGCCGTTCGCCTGGGACGAGCTGGAAGCCGTCCATCCCGACGACCTCACGATCGTCAACGTGCCGGGTCGGGTGGCGGTAGGCGGAGACCCGTGGGCGGCCATGGCCCCGCAGTCGCTCGAGCCCCTGCTGGAGATGTCACGACGGGACCTGGCCGGCGGCCTCCAGGACGCTCCCTGGCCCCCCGTGTACCCGAAGATGCCGGGCGAACCACCCCGGGTGTCCCCCAGTCGGGCCCGCAAGGTGGAGTGAGCCTCAGAGGCGCTTCAACCGCACCGCGTCGGCAGGGTCGTAGACACAGATGACGTCGTCCAGGTAGCCGAGACGGATGGCGGCGTCGAGCATGGCCCGGCCCGAACCGACCTTGGGGACGTGGGACGTCAAGACGACGAACGGAGGCCGATCCGGGAGGGAACGCAGCAGCGCCCCGTTGGCGATGGCCTTCTTCATCGTGTCGGTGCGGAGCAGGCCGGGCCGGTGACCCTGCAGGCTGCCCTTGTACTCGAACCAGATCGGCCGGCCGGAGGGGGCCACCGCCTCCCGGTCGATCTCGACGCCGACCTCGGTGAGGACGACGCGGCAGGCGCCGAGGCCGAATCCACTGCTGTGCAGCAGCAGGTCGCACTGGTCGGCGAACTGCCGGCCCTGAGCCGACGATGCCGCCTGGAACAGGCTCACGTGGCGCCCGAAGCGATGTCTCGCAGCCGCCGCTGGTCGTCGGGGTCCAGCATGCGGATCACGGCGTGGATGGGCTTGCCCGGCCCGCAGACGGCCTGCAGAGCCGCGGCCCCGGCGCTCCCGGCCTGGGGTAGATCGGTGGTCAACAGAACCAGCAGATCGGGCTCGGACTGCCGCAGCACTGCCGCCTTGCCCAGGGCCTTCCACAGCGTGTCCGTTCGCTTCAGGCCCGGGCGGTTGCTGGTGAAGCCTCCCGAAACGTCGAAGAGCCAGCTGCGGCCCACCACGTCCTGCGCCCGGAAGTTGACCTCGACGCCCCCGCGGCAGCGGACGTCGGTCGTGACGTCTGTGAACTCGCATGCCTCGAGCAACTTCAGCGCGATCTCCTTGGCCGCCCGCCCCTCGCGGACCGCCCTGGCCTGGAAGTCCTCCGCGGGATCAGCCGGCGCGGGGATGGCGGGAAGAACCACCTTGGGGCGGTCACTTCGCCGGTCGCGGGCCTGTTCCTCCTGGATGCGGGCCTCGGCCCGCTCGACGTAGGAGGGCTCGGTCTCGTAGCCGGCGTAGTGCCGGCCCGCACGCAGGGCCGCCACCGCCGTGGTGCCCACGCCCATGAAGGGGTCCAGGACGAGGTCGCCGTAGTACGTGTACAGGTGGATCAACCGCTCGGGCAGCTCCACCGGGAAGGGCGCGGGATGGCCGACCCGCTGGGCGCTCTCGGCGGGCATCTCCCAGACGTCGGTGGTGTACTCCATGAAGTCTTCGCGAAGCATCGATGCCTCCGACGGCAGGCCACGGAGGTGGCGCTGCCGGGCGGTGAGGGCGCGGTCGAACCGGCCCTTGCTGGCGACGACGACGCGCTCGGTCACGTCCCGCAGAACCGGATTCGCCGGTCGCTGGAACGAGCCCCACGCGCAGTTGGCGGCGGCGCCGCGGGCCTTCTGCCAGATGATCTCGCCGCGCAGGAGCAGCTGAAGCTTGTCCTGGAGAATCGCGACGACGTCGGAGGACAGCGAGCGGTAGGGGCGACGGCCGAGATTGGCGACGTTTACCGCGATCCTCCCGCCCGGCTCGAGCTTGTCGACGCAGACCCGGAAGACGTCCTCCAGCATCTCCAGATAGTCGATGTAGCTCCCGGGCACATGGCCCTCCCCGAGTGCCTCCTCGTACTCCTTGCCGGCGAAGTACGGCGGCGAGGTGACAACCAGCGCGACCGAGCGGTCGGGAATCTCGTCCATCGACCGGGCGTCGTGGTCGAAGATCTTGTCGATCGTCCGGGAACCCTCCCAGGGCTCGGTCGTACGGTCGACAAGGGGTGGAGTGAACCGGGAGTAGAAGCCGCTCGAGTCGTGGTTCTCCCGGCGGGAGACGCCGAAGGACGACGTCGTCGTGGGCCGGCGGCGGGAGGGAGGACCCTCAAACACACGTTCGATCCTACTCGCCACCGTCAGCCGCAGGGGTGGACGAGATCGACCTCGGGCAGCGGACCCGCCTCGTGCTCGTCCTGCCGGACCCGCCGCTTGGGCACCTCGACGGGATAATCGCCCGTGAGGCAGGCCGTGCAGAAACCCGAGCCCCGCACGCCGGTGGCGGTGAGGAGCCGGTCGAGGTCGAGGTAGGAGAGCGTGTCGCAGCCGATGTAGTCCCGGACCTCGGGAATGGTGAGGTCGGCGGCCAGCAGTTGCGTGCGGGTGCCGGTGTCCATGCCGAAGAAGCACGGCCAGCGGTAGGGCGGCGAGGCGATGCGGAGGTGCACCTCGGCCGCGCCCGCCTCCCGCAGCATGGCCACGAGGGCCCGCATGGTGGTGCCCCGCACGATCGAGTCCTCCACCACCACAAGCCGCTTGCCGGCGATGTTCTCGGGCATGGGATTGAGCTTGATGCGCACGCCCTGGGCCCGCTTCTCCTGGCTGGGGGCGATGAAGGTGCGGCCGATGTAGCGGTTACGCACGAGGCCGTGGCCGAAGGGGATCCCACTGCGGCGGGCGTAGCCCTCGGCGGCGGGAATGCCCGACTCGGGCACGGGCATGACCATCGCCTCCCGCGCCGGGAAGCGGGTGTCGGGCGGCAGCGGCGCCTGCTCGGCCAGCAGCTCGCCCATGCGCTGGCGGGCGCTGTGCACGGTCTGGCCGTAGAGCTTGCTGTCGAGGCGGGCGAAGTAGACGAACTCGAACAAGCAGAGCTTGGGGTCGATCCGCTCCGACGGGAATGGGTGGACCGACCGGGTGCCGGTGGCGTCGATGACCACCATCTCGCCGGGGTCGAGCTCGCGCACGAAGTGGGCCCCCACGATGTCGAGGGCTGTCGTCTCCGACGCGAGCACCCAGCCGCCTTCGAGACGGCCCAGGCAGAGGGGGCGGAAGCCGTTGGGGTCGCGCACGCCGACGAGGCGGTTCTCGTCCATCAGGACCAGGGAGAACGCGCCTTCGAGGCGGGGCAGGACGCGGGCCAGCGCCTCCTCCAACGAGCACCCGGTGACCACGATCTCGTCGTGCAGGAGCTCGGCGATCAGGTCACTGTCGCTGGAGACCATGCCGG